>SDWN01000378.1 GCA_004195305.1 Neptunomonas sp.
GTTCATACCGCGCTTACCGATGTAGCTGAATGGCTTGTTGTTCGACACACACCAGCCCATATCCAGGTCGTAAGGATGAACCGAACCGTCGGTGTCCTGTCCGGCGATGATAAAGCCCTTTTCGGCCCGCAAAACGTGCATCGTTTCAGTACCGTAAGGGGTCAGATTGTATTTAGCGCCATGCTCGAATAACTTCTCCCACACATGCAGGCCGTAGTTGGCCTGGACGTTGACCTCGAACGACAGCTCTCCGGTAAAGGAGATCCGGAATACCCGTGCAGGCACACCCGCCACGGTACCGCTATGCCAGTCCATAAACTTAAAGGCATCACGATCCAGATCGATATCGTCGGTCAGTTCGGCCAACAGCTTGCGGCTATTGGGGCCCGAGATGGTTAACGTCGACCACTGATCGGTGACGGTGTTGAAATACACCTCCATATCCGGCCACTCGGTCTGGTGGTACAGCTCCAACCACTCCAGTACCCGTGGCGCACCACCGGTGGTGGTGGTCATGATGAAATGGTTTTCAGCCAAACAGGCGGTCACCCCATCGTCGAACACCATGCCGTCTTCACCGCACATCAGGCCGTAGCGGCATTTGCCGATCGCCAATTTGGCCCAAGCATTAGTATAGACCCGTGCCAGGAACTCGCGTGCATCTTTGCCCTGGATATCGATCTTACCGAGGGTCGAGGCATCCAGAATGCCGGCACTTTCACGGACAGCGAGGCACTCGCGGTTCAATGAGTCCTGCATCGACTCGCCAGCCTGCGGGAAATACCAAGGGCGCTTCCACTGGCCGACATCTTCGAACAGCGCGCCGTGCTCAGCATGCCACGAATGCATGGCAGAGAAGCGTTTCGGATCAAACAGCTCGCGACAGTTGCGGCCCGCGATGGCGCCAAACGTCACCGGGGTATAGTTAGGCCGGAAAATGGTGGTGCCGGTTTCGGGAATCGTCTGGTTCAATGACTTGGCGGCGATCGCCATGCCATTAATATTGCCCAGTTTGCCCTGGTCGGTACCAAAACCCATCGCGGTATAACGCTTCACATGTTCGATCGACTCGAAACCTTCACGGGTCGCCAGCTCAATTCCGGCAGCAGTGACATCGGTCTGATAATCGACAAACTGCTTCGGGGCACGGCTGGTCGGCTGGGTGTGCGGCACATGGTACAACGCCATCGCAGGGCCATGCTTAGGTTCATCCACCTGGGGCACCGGTACCGAGTCGACCACCTCGCCAAATCCGGCGTTAGCCGCCGCATCAAGTCCTGCCCGTGCGCCCTCTTCCAGACATGCCTTGAGACTAAAGCTGCCGTTGATCGCGCCGGCAGTCAGTTGCTTCTGTACGGTTTTACCCGGTACGAAACCGATCAACTCATCGTGCCAGTCCGGACGACTGCCAGTATGGCTAGAAAGATGGATCACCGGACTCCAGCCACCTGAGCTGGCCACGGTATCGCAGCTCAGCCGCTCGACCGCGCCGGTGACTTTGCTTCCGTCGGCACTGATCGAGGCGATCGAAACACTGGATACCCGTTTGCTACCCTGCACCTCAATCACGGCAGCGCTGGTGATGACGCGTAAGCCACGCTCGCGGGCCTGGCGAACCAGTTCACCCGTAGGATTAGCGCGCGTGTCGACAATCGCTGCCACTTTGCGGCCTGCGCCGCTCCAATCCAAGGCGGTTTGATACGCACCATCATTGGTCGTCATCAACACCAGCTCTGAGCCGGGCACGACACCGTAGCGGTTGATATAGGTCGCGACAGCAGAGGCCTGCATGCACCCCGGCACATCGTTATTGCCAAACACCAGCGTACGCTCATGCGCGCCAGTCGCCAGCACCACCCACTTCGCACGCACCCGGTGCATACGCTGCCGTACTTGGCCCGCAGGCGCCTTGTCGGCGATATGATCGGTGCAACGCTCATGAATGGTCAGGAAATTATGGTCGTGATAGCCGTTCACGGTCGCACGGGGTAGTAGCTGGACATTGTCGTACTGCGCCAACTCTTCCATCACCTTAGCCAGCCACTGAGCGGCCGGTTTACCGTCAATTTTGTTGTTAGTGCTGAGCAACGAACCACCGAATTCGGCCTGTTCGTCGGCCACAATCACCCGCGCACCGCTGCGTCCCGCATGCAGGGCGGCAGACAGACCTGCAGGACCCGCTCCGACGATCATCACATCGGCGTGCTGGTTGATGTTGTCGTAGACGTCTGGATCGTTCTCCCTCGGTGAACGGCCCAGACCCGCGGCCTTACGGATAATGCCTTCGTAAGTGTTCCACAGCGACTTCGGATACATAAAGGTCTTGTAGTAGAACCCCGGCGGCATCATCTTACCGCCTGCCTTGCCGAGCACGCTCATCATGTCGAACTCGACATTCGGCCAGCCGTTGGTGGAGGAACACACCAAACCATCAAACAGCTCTTGCTGGGTGGCACGCACATTCGGTATCTGGGTCGCTTCGGTGGCACCCATCTGCAGCACCGCATTCGGCTCTTCGGCGCCGGCGGCAATAATGCCCCGCGGGCGGCTGTATTTAAAACTGCGGCCGATGACATCGACGCCATTAGCCAACAAGGCTGAGGCGACGGTATCGCCTTCGAAGCCAGGATAGGATTTACCGTTGTAGGTAAAGCTCAACGGCTTGCTGCGTTTGATGCAGCCGCCAGTCTGGAGACGGTTTTTCTGAGTCATGGTGATCGCCCCGCTAGTTCGTTACAGAGGGCTGCTGGCCCATCTTGTAGGTTTCTTTGATTTCGTAGGTCTGGGTATCGCGCGTGATATTGAAAAATTTACGGCAGCCTACCCCATGCACCCAGAGCTCGTGGTGCAACCCGCGAGGATTGCTACGGAAAAACAGATAGGTGCCCCACTCCTTATCGGTGCAGTTATCCGGATCCAACGGACGAGGAATATGCGCCTGACCCTTGGCGTGAAACTCCTCCTCTTCGCGGTGTTCTTCGCAATACGGGCAGTAGATATAAAACATCGTGTGACTCCTCCGATTAGTGGGCGACGCCAGCCGCGCCATGTTCGTCTATCAGCGCACCGTCGTAGAAACGGAACATGGAAAACGCTTTAGCCAACTCATGGGCCTTCCCTTTGGCCAGCGTGGCGGCAAAGACGTTGCCCGAACCC
>SDWN01000390.1 GCA_004195305.1 Neptunomonas sp.
CTGCTCACCCGCTCACCCTCGATCAGGTGGGTACGGGTATTAACGACGGTAAAGTCGTGAGTGCAGCCATAGCGCTGTAACATCTCAAAGTCGCCGGCGCGATCACAACCAAAGCGAAAATCATCGCCTACCACGAAATACTTGACGGCCAGCCCGCTGAGCAGCAAACGATCGATAAACTGTTCGGCAGTCAGATCACGCAAGCGCTGATTGAAATGCAGACAGAACAGCCGGTCGATACCATGATCGCGAATCAGCTCCAGCTTATCCCGAAACCGGGTCAGTCGCGGCGGTGCCATCGCCCCTTCAAAAAACTCGCGCGGCTGAGGTTCGAACACAATGGCCACCGAAGGCAACCCCAGCGCCCGCGCCTTCTCGCTCACCTGTGCCAGAACCTGATGATGCCCCAGGTGCACACCATCGAAGTTGCCAATAGTCGCCACGCAGCCCCGATGCTGATCGCGAAGATTATGCAGGCCTCTGATTAATTCCATTACAACAACGCCAACCGTGGATCCAACGCGGCAGTATACAACAGCCGCAGCGGCCCGAATACCGCCCAGGCACGCTGACTGAGCGCTGAGCTACCACCCCGGCAGGTTCCGTTAGCGGTTAGTGCCGCAGATGGCGCACGCGGAAGCCGCAGAGCCAGAGTACTGCCAGATACACCCCGCCACCCAGCGTACAACTCAGCGCCATCGCCAGCCCCCGGTCCCAGACACCCCAGCTCAGCCACTGCGACAACTCAGGAACATACAACACCAGTAACAATGCCATCGCCAGATTTGCCGCCAGCAGCTGCACCCCGAACCGCATCCAACCGGCCTGCCAGCACAACACCTGGTCGCGCAGTAAGCCACGCAGCAGCAAACCGGCATTCAAAAACGCCGACAACGACGTTGCCAACGCCAGGCCGGCATGCGCCAGGGGAATGATCAACGCCAGATTCAACAGCATATTCACCGCCATCGCCCAGATACCTATTTTTACCGGGGTTTTGGTGTTCTGACGGGAAAAATACCCCGGCGCCAGCACCTTGATCAGCATAAACGCCAGCAACCCCAGGCTATACGCCCGCAGACTGTAACTGGCCTGGGTCACATCGTCTGGCGTCATCGCGCCGTACTGGAACAGCGTAACCAGCAGCGGCCCGGCCAGCAGCCACAGCGCCAGCGCCGCTGGGACGCCGATCAACAACACCATCCGCACCGCCCAATCCAGCATCGCAGCAAAGGCCTGAGGCGATTTTTCGGCATGCTTACGCGACAGGCTGGGCAGAATAACGGTGGCAATGGCGATCCCAAACACGCCTAAAGGCAACTCGACCAGCCGATCGGAAAAGTACAGCCAGGAGACGCTGCCGGTTTGCAACAGCGATGCCAGCACCGTATCCAGCAACAGGTTGATCTGGCTCACCGACACCCCGAATAGCGCAGGTATCATCAATGTGATGATCCGGCTCACACCCGGATGCTTAAAATCAACCCTGGGCCGGGGCAACAGATGCACCCGGGCCAAAAAGGGTAACTGCAACAACAGCTGGGTAACACCGGCGATCAGCACCCCCCAGGCCAGCGCCATCACCGGCGTATCCAGCAGTGGCTGCAACCAGAACACCGAACCGATCAACGACAGATTTAATAGCACCGGGGTGAATGCCGGTACCGCGAAACGGTCGTAACTGTTCAGGATCGAACCGGCAAACGCAGTGAGCGAGATCAACAACAGATAGGGGAAGGTGAGCCTCAGCATCTCAACCGTGAGCTGGTATTTGGCCATGTCGTTAAGATAAAATCCCGGCGCGAATGCCATCGCCAACAGCGGCGCGGCCAACATCGCCACGACGGTGAGCAGGCTCAACACCAACCCTAGCGAACCGGCCACGCGATCCACCAGTAACTTGACCTCGGCCAAGCTGCGTTGGGTACGATACTCCGACAACACCGGTACAAACGCTTGGGCAAAAGCCCCCTCGGCAAACAACCGGCGTAAAAAATTGGGGATCTTAAACGCTACGAAAAAAGCATCCGCACTGGCTCCGGCGCCGAAGCTGTGGGCGATGACAATATCCCGTAACAAGCCCATCACCCGCGACAGCAGCGTCATCAACCCGACCATAGAGCTGGAGCGCAACATCGAGCGTTCTTTACTCACCTGACCTTCCTGCGGCTTCGCCACCTGGTACCCCTCTGTTGAAATCGGCCCTAAAAATACAAAATAGTTTGACAATAGGCCAGCGAATATGAATAATCCTGCCTCTTATTTTTTACACTTAGAATTATTCGTATCGTTGAGGAGCCAGTTCGTGGCAAATTCTGCAGGATCTAAAAAACGTGCTCGCCAGGCTGAAACGCGCCGCAACCAAAACGCAAGTTTGCGCTCCATGGCTCGCACATATTTGAAAAGAGTTATCATCGCTATTGCGGCCGGTGATAAAGAAGCGGCACAAGCTGCCTACACGACAGCAATGCCCATCATGGACGGCGCTGCCAGCAAGGGTATCTTCCATAAGAACAAGGTTGCTCGTCACAAGAGCCGTCTTAACGCCCAGATCAAAGCGCTGTAATTCGTTACTCGCTGTTGTAAAAAAACCGGCTCAGGCCGGTTTTTTTTGGCTCCACGTTTATCGCAGCCTTGCTTGCTCTGGGCTTGCGTGGCGTATCTTAACCGATCGTGACCGCAACAAGCACTCATCACCGCCGAAAAACCTCCAGACCAAGACAATCCTGCAGCCGCGCTTCAACCTCCGCTGCAATGGCCGGGCTTTGCTGCGATCTTCAAGGTCATTAATTCACTCGCCGTGCGTACCTAAAGCGTTTCCATCAGGTTTCCTCTACCTCGATAATACCCAGGCAGACGCCGAGCTATTAGCCTGGCCCCCACTACCCGGTTCATTACCCGGACTGTGCGGCGGGTTCATTTAGGCAGGCTCAAGACACTGCTCGGCTGGTGCTAAGGCGGTATTGATGGCGGCATGCAGACTGCATCATTCAGGCGGCAGTTAATGGGCTATGGCTGATGGATGCCAGTATTACCCAAGGGATCCATGTACATTTTCTGGGACTAGTCACCTTGATGCTGATGTATGGCTGGCGAATGGCGACAGTGGTTGCCCTGCTGCCAGCGCTGTTTTTTGCCACCTTTATGCTCAAGG
>SDWN01000391.1 GCA_004195305.1 Neptunomonas sp.
GTCTCAACGAGTACGACGAAGACTACAGCACCTTTGTGCCGCTGGGTGACACGGTGACCTATCAGATGAAACAGTTTATCGAGCGGCAGACGCAGCAGTTTAACGATGCGCTAGAGGCTGAGGACGATGATCCAGTCTCGGCACGGACCGCAACAAGGCCAGATACCGAAGTGCGATCTGCAGATGAAGCGGAGCCAAGTACCGAAGTGGTTTGCGCTGATGAGGTGGATGACGAGCTGGGTGCTTGTGAGTAGGTCGTTTTGTCTATACCAATTTTTTGCGTAGGGTTATTTTGGCCCTCGCGTTCCCTGCGTACGGTTTTGGCTTGGAGCCCTGTGGTCAGCAGGCGTGAATTTTCCGGGTAAGGCTGGTGCGGCAGTTGCACTAATAAATAACAGCGGAGTTAAACATCGCGATGAATCTGATAGAGCCGGAATCTGAACAGCAACCGTTATTGGGACTCAAACCCTCAGCTATGACAGCCCCCACTCACAGTCCACAGTTGGCTCAAAATCGCCTCGCGCGTGAGCGGGCGATGCAGCAGCTGAGCCCGGCGATCAATCTGGCCGCACCCGGCGTGGAGTTTACTTCACAGGGACGGTTATTGATTTTGGGTGCCGAGCATCGCGTGCGGCTGGCGGCTTCGCGGCTGACGGATCTAACATCGATCACCGCGCTGATCACCCAAGCGATGCCCGAGCAGCTGACTGCCGAGATGGAGATCGCCGCGGTGCTGGTGCCCAACCTGAATCTGTACCGCGTGCCGTTGACTCATTTAACCGGCTATCTAGGGCAATTTAAGGCGCTGGTTGAAATTGATGGTCAACCCCAGCCATTGGCTCAGTTGGTGCGGGGGCGACAAGGGCCACAGGGGGCGGATGGCTTTGATCTGGTACTCGACCTGGGATGCCCGCCCCAACTGACAATGGATCTGAAACCTGCGGGGTACTTTTCCCCCGCAGGTGATGCCGAGTTTGAAGCGGCGCTGGCTGAGCTGCCTACGTTGCAAGGAGGGTTTGAGAAGCCACGTTATGTTCAAATAAATACGGATCTGTGCGCGCACAGTGGCAGCGGTATCACCGGTTGTCGCCGTTGTCTGGATGTCTGTCCGGCGGATGCGATCAGTGTGGCTGCGGCCAGGGTGCAGATCGATTCACACCTGTGCCACGGTGCCGGCGGATGTGCCAGTGCGTGCCCGACCTCCGCCATTCGTTATGGCTACCCACAACCCGGGCAGCTGCTCGATAACTTACAGGGGTTACTGGCCAGCTACCGGTCGGCGGGGGGAGAGACGCCCTGGGTGTTGCTGCACGATGCGATGTGCGCCGATCAACAGTTGCCCGCACTGCTTGAGGCATTGCCGGGTCATTACTTGCCTCTGCAAATTGAGGAGATGGGCAGTGCCGGGATGGAAGTCTGGCTGTCGGCGATAGCCCTGGGCGCGGGCGGGGTCGCGTTGCTGGTCGAGGCCACGCTTCCTGAATCGGTCCAGCGGCTGCTCGACAGTGAAATTGAGACCAGCAACCGTTTGCTGCAAGGGCTGGGGATAACCGCCCGGGTGGCGCTGGTGGATAGTCAGCAGTTGCTGAACCAAGCTAAAACCGAACCTGCGATCAGCGCTACCAATACGACCAACACGGCCAGCCCTATCGCTGCGATTGCCCAGCTGGATCTGCAGGCTGATAAGCGCCAGCAGATCTCCCAGGCAATGAGTCATCTGTATCAGCAGGTTATTGAACAAGCCGAGTTGCCCGCCGAAATCGCTCTGGATCAGGGGGCCGCATTTGGCAACCTGGTACTCGCTACCAGTGAGTGCACTCTGTGCATGTCCTGTGTCTCGATCTGCCCCAGTAAGGCGTTGAGTAGCGCGCCTGATACCCCCCGTCTTAGCTTTACCGAAGATGCCTGTGTCCAGTGTGGCCTATGCACCCAAGCCTGTCCCGAATCGGCCTTGGCGCTACAGCCGCGGTACCTGTTGCTGCCTGAGCAGCGTACCCAGCCCCAGGTGTTGAAACAGGAGCAGCCGTTCTGCTGCGTCTGTTGCGACAAGCCGTTTGCCACCCAGAGTGTCGTGTCCTTGATGCTGAAAAAGTTGGCGGGTCACAGCATGTTCGATGCTGCCGGGTTACGTCGATTAGAGATGTGCGAGGACTGTCGGGTGATTGATATCGTCAAGACCGATCCGGGCGGTGATCTGTTCGCCCATGCCAAGGGGCGCTTGGCGGAACCGGCGGATCTTAATCTGGCGCGGGTTGAAACGGCCGCGTCCAGCGATGCCAACGCCGTCCAAAATAGAATTGATGCAGTCGAGGTGACCTCATGAGCGACCTGGCGATGCAAGCCTGCGCTGCGACCAACACGGAGCAGCTAGGAACCATTAATGCAGAGACTGCGCTCAGCCCATTAGCGCTGTTTCGCGCCGATGCATACGCCCTGTTGGGTTCTTTTCTGTCGCAGCCACCTTCGCCGCAGCTGCTGCAGTGGCTGAATTCGATCGAGCTGAACGATGATCAACAATCGGCAATGCGCGAAGCCTGGGGGGTGTTGCAGATGGCCGCGCTCAGGGCTCAGCCGGAGCAGGTAGGCGAGGAGTATCACTGCCTATTTGTCGGTGTCGGCCGCGGCGAGTTGCTGCCGTACGGCTCCTGGTACATGACCGGGTTTTTGATGGAACAACCGCTGGTGAGCTTACGCCAGGACTTGCAAGCGCTGGGGTTTGAACGCGATCCCGAGGTGCGTGAACCCGAGGATCATATCGCTGCCCTGTGTCAGGTGATGGCGCTGCTGGTCGGCCCGGATACCGAGTGCGATCGGGCCGTACAACGGCAATTTTTTGAACGCCACCTGGCGCCCTGGTGGTCACGTTTTGTTGAAGATCTGCAAGCCAGCCAAGCGGCGCATTTTTACAGTGCGGTCGGGCGCTTTGCAGAATTGTTTTTTGAGCAGGAAGCATTGTTGTTGGAACAGCCCTAAGGCTCCTAGTCGTTAGTTAACGACACCAGCGCATGCCGTTGCATCACATACTAAGAAAAAGAAGGAGATGGGGATGAGTAAGCAGAAGTCAGATGGCAGCAATGCCGAGCGTCGACAGTTTATCAAGCTGTCTCTTATACACATCT
>SDWN01000161.1 GCA_004195305.1 Neptunomonas sp.
CGTTGCAGTCAGTGACGCTGCTGTAGCCATCCAGATCGAGATCATCGTCATCGGCCATGCCGTTGCAGTTCTCGTCAGTTCCGTTGTAGGGGATTTCGGTCGCGCCAGGGTTGATCGCGGAGTTGTTATCGTTGCAATCGCTGTTCAGATCGTAGCCATCCTGATCGGCATCTGCAATGGTGATCTCGCCAACTTTCACCAAGCGGAAGTAGTCGAGCCTTGCATTGTTCTCACGACCGCGGAAGCTTATGGCGTGGCTACCGCTTTGGAGTTCGACAGTGTAGGGATCATACTGAGGGCTGCTGGGACTCCCGGTGCCGCGGCTGGTCACGCTATCCTCGCGCCAGACGTTGAATTCACTTGCCGAACCGCTCGGGTTGAGATCCCAGAGGACCTCGCTAGCGTTATCGATATTGACAAAGAACGAGTCAGAACCACTGTTGGCGGCAAAAACCCGCGCGACAATTTTGTAGATACCCGGAGCGGAAATGTTGAAGTTGTAGCTTGCGGTGCCGCTATCGCTGGTGCTGGTCTGGATATGGGAGCCGTTGGCTGCTGCGAGATCGGCAACTTTTTGCATCGGCGCAGTCAGGTTGCCGCTTTCCGCTTCAATGACCCCTTCAGGAGTTACGACCTGAACATCATCGCCCATCCCGTTACAGTTTTCATCTAGTCCGTTGTTGTGGATTTCAACTGCACCAGGGTTGATCGCGGAGTTGTTGTCGTTACAGTCCGTGACGCTGTTGTAGCCGTCCAGATCGAGATCATCGGGGTTATCGTCACCCATGCCGTTGCAGTTTTCGTCTATCCCGTTATAGCGAATTTCGACCATTGCAGGATTGATCTTGGCATCATAATCGTTGCAGTCGACAGCTTGATCAAACCCGTCACCATCAAAATCAACGCTTGCCAGGGCAGGGGAGTTAACTTCTGATGCGAAACCACTTTCCTGGCCAGTAAAATTATACGCGGTCACCGTGAGGTACTGTGATTTTGTATCATCGAGCCCGCTCAGGGAGGCATTCGTCATGTTTCCGACATCTATGGGCGAGGCCCCTTCGATGGCCCCTGTCCCATTGTAGGAGCCGGAAATTGCCCCATAATAAACCTTGTATCCGGCAATTTCAAATTCCGGGTTTGGATCCCAGACCAGGTTGACGTCTTTTGCTGATGCCTGACCCGTAACGCATAATAGGACTATGGTTAGAGTCAAAAAGAACTTTCCGATGGTGTGAACAGATGACATGTTTGGATCCTCTCTTGCCATTGTTTGGCTGACAGACCCGTTTGCAAAAAAAAAACGGGTCGCCAGAATTGATCTCTGGCGACCCGGCTGACTTTAGGGAAATCCCTGTAAGTCCCGTAGTTCTGCGCCCCATGGTTTCCCATGGTTTGCTCTTTTCAGAGGGAATAATTTGTTTGTAATGTCTACTGCATCGATACTTTGTCTGCCTTGCGCCTCTAAGCAGGCGTTACGGTTCTGGCGAACAAAAAAACACTCACCTCGTTACCGTAGGTGAGTGTTCGATGCTGGGGGAGTTAGCAGGAAGGGAAAAACTTTCGAATACTCTCTTCGGCAACCCGGCTATCCTGAAAACTTCAGGACCCGTAGCTTTGCGTCACCAGATCGCTCTGGCTTTGCCTTTATCGTGAGCTATTAAATTTTAAGAAGCCTACTTGTAAGGATCCTTTGCTGGAAATCGTTACTGTGCATATCTTCAAGATGCGAAAAAAAATAGCCTGCTTTTTCCTTTGGGTCAAGTATTTTTTTTAACATTTATCTCTATTTTTTAAGTAGTTAAGATCATTTCGCTTTCAAGGTGAACTGGAATGACTTGTGCGCGAAATAGAGAAAATAATGTAAATTTTCTTGCTTAATGGGTTGCCGTTGTAAGTGTATTTGTCGAGCTCTCATATTTCAGGTTTGGATTTGAAACATCTACCGCGACGACTTTCCAGTAGTAGGTCGTTGCTGGTTTGAGGTCATAGGCCTCGTGATATTCAGCGTTGCCCTTGACCAGAACGCTTGTCAGCGGATTAGCCAGAATCGGGTCACCTGGTAAAGAGATGGAGGTATGGGTTGATGTGTCCTCCAGGCTATTGCCAGCGTCACCGCAGCCTGCCATGGAGAACCCTATAACCAGAGCCATGGCGCCTGTTACAAAAATCTTTTTTGCACTGAGACTCAGGGTGTAAAGCAATCCGAATAAAATTATCACGCATAAAAGGCTAGCGGGTTGAAAGCTTATCCTTGGCAGATTGAACTTAATGGGAGCTGCTGACACCTTAAGTTCTGGATCTGTGCCGTAGTAAAGGGTGTAGCTGACATCGTAGCCCAGTGGTGATGCTCCCCAAATAAATGTCGCTACCGTTGGTTCATCAAGCGCACCGTTCAGCGGGGCGATAAGTTCTGGAACCCATTCGCTGGCTACGATGTTGGAAAATTCACTTTCGGCGCCGGTTGAGTTATAAGCGCTGACCGCAACATAGTACACCTGACCTTCAGGGAGTCCGGTCAGCGAGAAGTTGCTTTCATTCCCAATGTCAATGGGGGAGTTCCCCTCGATCGCCTCAAATCCCTCAAGGGGTAGGGTGGCTGATTCGGCCTGGTAGTAGACCTTGTATCCGGCAATATCCGGCTCCTGGCTCGCATCCCAGGCGAGAGAAATATCGACGGCGAGTGCCGTGTTCGCCATGGATAAAATCAGACAGACGATTGCCAGGCTAATATAAAAAGGCTTTGCCATAGGATTTGTCTTCCTTCTACTGAAATCTTCTTCCGACATTCAGCAAAAAACATTCCTTTTTCGGGGCTTAGGTGTAAGTACTTAAAAGCACTGGGAGCTTTTTTTAAGGTTGGTGTGACTCCACTGATTTCCTGTTGAGCTAGTGTGGAGAAGAGACAACAGTGTTGAAAAAAAAACACTGGCTACCCCAGCCCACTTCCAAATAAAAAAAACTCACTTCGTTACCGAGGTGAGCGTTCGTTGCTGGTGAAGATAGCAGGGAGGAAGAGCCTTGCGAATCTTTCTTGACAGGAGTTGATAGAGAACAGCAAGCGTGGGAGCTGAGATCTACTTCTTAAATACGTTGTTACAGGCTGGCGATGATACCTTCCGAGCACTATTTTTATT
>SDWN01000162.1 GCA_004195305.1 Neptunomonas sp.
AGATGTGTATAAGAGACAGCCTACAACCTTGCCTCACAAATTCTCCAGGGGCGCCTCTGCTGTCTGGCGCCCGACACCGAACAGGCTCCGGGAGCCTGTTTTCGGATCGAACTCCCCGAGAGTCACCGCCATCAGGGCTAGCCCGCTCCCCAGTCTTTTTACCGGGTTGTCAGCGCTGCTCCATCCCAGCGATCATCTGATTGACGGCGGTCAGGTGCTCGGGCTCGTTGTGACACATGCCCTGGAAGCAGGCACTCAGGTCCAGAAACTCTTTGAGTTCCATCTTCTGCGCCATTTTCATCAGCCGCTTGGTCAGGCGGGTGGCTTTGGGCGGTTGCGACGCGATCTGCAGCGCCAGCTGCTGGACCTCTGGCAGCAGGTCTTCGGGCGCGGTGACCGTCATCACAATGCCCAGCTCCTTCGCTTCTGCGGCATCGATCACCCGGCCGGTCAAGGTCAGCTCGAACGCGCGCTGGTAGCCGATCAGGCGCTGCATCAACCAGGCACCGCCATCGCCGGGGATGATCCCCAGATTAAGAAAGGTCTCACCGAACTTGGCTTTGCTGGAGGCGATCCGGATGTCGGCCATGTTGGCCAGGTCGAAACCGGCACCGATCGCGGCTCCGTTGATCGCCGCGATGATAGGGACCTCGACCGCCTGTAGCGCCAGCGGAATACGCTGAATGCCGCGCCGGTAGCGCTCGGCGCACTCGGCCACATCGCCGGCGAAATCACCGCCACGATTGGCCATGTCGTGGATATTGCCACCGGCGCTGAAGGCCGATCCGGCGCCCGTCAGCACCAGCACCGACACGTCGTCGCAGCGGTTAACCCACTCGGCGGTGGCGATAATATCGTCGATCAGCTGCGTGCCGGTGAGGGCATTGCGCAGATCGTGACGATTGAGGGTCAAGGTAGCGATGCGATTCTCCAGTGTTAACAATGCATCGGTCAATAGTGGCAAGTCGGTCATAGTGCGAAATCCTGATTAGCGAGGAGTGGCAACAGCAGCGCCGTTGCGGTTAGTGATAAATGGATAGCAATAAAGCCTGCCGTCATCGGACACAGGGTCCGTCAGCGGCGCTGATTCGACAATAGTCATTTTTTGACCTTATTACCATCGGCATAAGCCGTAGCCGTTACTCCGTTTGACAATAGTCATGCTATACGTTTCTACTATCCCGTTCGGGCCGCAAAATGGCTTGGCAAGGTGAGAACCAGGTACTCCGATCCTATCTATTGAGAATGACTATGGCTGGCACAGAGAGACAGATAACCCTCAGATTTCTTTCAGAACCGGCCGACGTGAATTTTGGCGGCAAAGTCCATGGGGGCGCGGTCATGAAGTGGATCGATCTGGCCGCTTACGCCTGCGCTGCGGGCTGGAGTGGCAAGTACTGCATCACCGCTTATGCCGGTGGCATCCGCTTCGTGCAACCGATCCATGTCGGCAATATCGTCGAGGTGTGTGGCAAGGTGATCTATACCGGACGCACCTCGATGCATATCGGTATCGATGTGCGCGCCGGAGACCCAAAAAATTCAGAGCGCCACCTGACCACCCACTGCATCGTTATCATGGTCGCTGTCGATGAGGCGGGAAAGCCCGCGCAGATCCCGGAATGGATCCCGGTCACCGAGAAGGATATCCATCTGCAGCAGTCGGCACTGCGGCTGATGGAGATGCGCAAGAAGATCGGCGCGGAGATGGAAGCGCACGTCAAATAGTCTGTCTGTCGCTACCAGGCAGGAACTGTGGGATGAAAATAAAGTTTCATCCTTAAAAATAAAGTGTCATCGTAAGTCCGTCAGCCGCTGGCCCATACCGGACGCTTTGAGGGGTGAGATTGAGTGTCAGCAACAGGCGCTTACGACACCAAGAAGTCACTAGAGGCTAACCGAAAGTGGTTGCCCTCAGCAGTCCAGTTTTTCTGTTGAATAAGCTTAATCGGGCTGAGTATCGTGCAGGGTCGGACGCCCACTGTGACTGAGACAGATCAACTGGGTTAAACCGCACATATAAGGGCCGCAGTAGATCGCTTTTGGGATACTGCGGTCGGATACGATTTCCCGAGGCCTCTTTCATGCATTGTAATTTCCCTGACGTGCCTTAACTTCCTGATTGATTTATCTCAACTAGACTATGCTTGTTTCTTAACGCTGTGCGGGTATTTTGGGGCTCCAATTGCGTTATTGTCGCCGACATTCGGTCGCTGTTTCAGCTCCCCTACGGCGTCATTTCCTACTCATATCATCACTCGTAACTCTCTTGCCGGGGAGTAGGCGGGAAAGGAGTTCTCTAGTGAATGCATCATTGCATGAACGGTTGGGGGGCGCTACGGCGATCACCTCGATAGCCAATGATATCGTTGAATTGCACCAGCAAAATCCGCGTATAGCACCCCGCTTTGCAGGCTCCGACACCCCTGCCCTGAAGCGGCGTGTTGCAACATTTTTCAGTATGGGCACCGGTGGCCCGTCGGAGTATGAGGGGCAGGCGATGCTGGAGACTCACCGGGGCATGAACATAGACTGTGCCGAATTTATAGCCGTGGTCGACGATGCTCTGGAGGCGTTACGCCGCAATGGGGTTAGGCAGCGTGAGCAGGAAGAGGTGTTATTTATCCTCTACAGCATGAAAGCGGACATCGTGAAGGTGTAATCCAATTTCAGGGAGAACTGAACATAACCGCCTTCATTGTTCGACCTGTGGGTCGTTAGCGGAGCCTGCTCACTCGCGGTGTGCCAGTTGCGGCAGCGCTCTGCCCAGGCCCTGTCTCGCATGCGCGCAGTTGAACAGTCCTCAGCAATCCTATTGTTCCGGTTGCGGCCAGGCGCTGTCTGCGCCAAAAATTGCTGAGCCCGATGACTACGCCGAGCGTCGCCAATTGACAGTCATGTTCTGCGACTTGGTCGGGTCCACGGCGCTGTCTCAGCGGCTAGATCCCGAGGATCTGCGCGAGCTGATGCATGCCTATCAGCAGACCTGTCGCGATGTAATTGCCGAATTCGACGGCTATATTGCCCGCTATATCTGTCTCTTATACACATCT
>SDWN01000386.1 GCA_004195305.1 Neptunomonas sp.
AGATGTGTATAAGAGACAGCTCCTATAACTATGTGATCAAGTACCCTGACGTCAATTAGGTTAAGAGCCTCTTGTAGTCGGCTAGTGATGGTCCGATCTGAAACACTGGGTTCTGGTACACCTGATGGATGGTTATGAGCAAGTATCACTGCTGCTGCATTGTGATGCAGGCAGCGTTTAACGACTTCTCTAGGATAGACAGAGGCGGCATCTATAGTTCCGGTAAAGAGTTCTTCAAAAGCGATCAAGCCATGCTGGTTATCGAGATACATGATGCAGAACACTTCCTGTTCTTTCATGGCTAGTTTGCTCTGCAGAAACTGCTTGGTCTGTTCTGATGAGGTGATTTTCAGGGATCTTCTGAACTTGGCTTCAAGTAGCTGTGCCGTTAGAGCGCACAGGTCAGATAGCGAGATAGGATTCGATATCAGGTAGTCACCGGATTCTTGTTTGATCACTTGGGTTGGTGTCATTTCGGCGTAGATTTGAACTGTGCTTTTAGTAGTTAGATTCATAGTGCTCATGGTGTACTCCAGGGGAATCTCCAGCACAAAAACCGGACGCAGGAATGCCTGCTCCGGTATGAGCACATGGATCTTCTATAAGGGATGTTTTTAAGCGGTATCTCAGAACGAGATGGGAGGAGTTGTTACTTTTGCAGAGTGTTCAAAAATGACACGGCTTCTGAGGCGCGTGCTGCAGCCCAGAAGATAGCTTTATCATCTTTCTTGAGTACCTTGATCCAGTTGCTTAGATAGTTAGCATGGTCTTGACGAGGCAGGGCAGTTATCCCCCCGTGTCAGGATAGTTGTCGTCTCTGTTAAATCGTTGAATCTTTAGACGGGGGGCGGTGAGAGTTTGATATGCCACGCTATTCAGTGGAGCGTAAAGCAGCCGTACTGAGTAAGTTATTACCACCCCATAATCGGTCTGTTCCGGATGTGGCTCGTGAAGAAGGTATGTGTGAGGGCACTCTGTATAATTGGCGTAATACAGCCAGAGATGAAGGAGCCCCTGTGCCGGGAAGTGGAAAGAAGAGCGATAACTGGTCGGCGCAAGCAAAGTTTGCTGTCGTGGTTGAGACCGCAAGCTTCAGTGAAGCCAAGTTAAGCGAGTACTGCCGAGAAAAAGGTCTATATCCCGAGCAAGTAAAAGCATGGAAATCGGCCTGTATTGAAGGCGCGGCGTCTGACGTCGAGCGGCGAAAACACGAACAGATCGAAGCTAAGAAAGATCGTAAACGCATCAAATCACTAGAACGTGAATTACGCTATAAGGAGAAGGCGCTGGCAGAGACAGCGGCTCTTTTGGTGTTGAGAAAAAAGTTGAATGCCCTCTGGGGAGAAAGCGAGGAAGACTGACTTCGTACCCGGAGCGGCATCAATTGGTTGAGTGGATAAATGAAGCTATAAGCAGTGGCGCTAGGCAATGGATGGCCTGTGACACATCGGGGATCTGTGAGCGCACCTTTCAGAGGTGGACCGACGAAGGCGGTGTCAGCGCCGATCAGCGGCCCTTAGTGGCACGTTCAGCCCCGGCTAACAAACTGTCAGACGCTGAGCGAAAGCAGATCGTAACCGTATGCAACGAGCCAGAGTTTGCCAGCTTACCGCCGAGTCAGATCGTCCCAAAACTGGCTGACAAGGGAGAATATATAGCATCTGAATCAAGCTTTTACCGCGTACTAAAGGCCGAGAATCAACTGCATCAGCGGGGACGAGCCAAGAAGCCCCTGCGGCATAAAGCACCGACTACACATACAGCAAAAGCACCGAATGAACTCTGGTCTTGGGATATAACATATCTGCCCTCAAGGGTACGAGGACAGTATTATTATTTGTACCTGGTGTTAGATATTTACAGCCGCAAAGGGGTTGGCTGGGAAGTGCATAACAGCGAATCTGGCGAGGATGCGGCAGCTCTAATGCAGCGAGCGGTGATGCGCGAACAGTGCTTTCAGAAGCCGCTGGTACTGCACTCGGACAATGGTGCGCCGATGAAATCACTGACGTTACAAGCAAAATTGTACGAGTTGAAAATAACACCGTCTCACAGCAGGCCACGGGTAAGCAACGACAATCCCTATTCCGAGTCGGTGTTTAGGACCTTGAAATATTGTCCTGCATGGCCTTCCCAAGGCTTTGAGTCACTGCTGGCAGCCAGAGAGTGGGTGGAGAAGTTTATGCGCTGGTATAACCACGATCACTGCCATAGCCAGATCAAGTTCGTAACACCCGCACAGAGGCACGCGGGAAAAGATGTAGCGATATTGGCAGGACGGGATAAGGTTTACGAGCAGGCGAAGAATCGTCGACCAGAACGCTGGTCAGGAAATACACGAAACTGGATCCCCATTGGGGATGTTACCTTGAATCCGGAGCGTCCCGAGCAGCAGGAAAAACAGGCTGCATAATTAAAGAAACCGACAACTACCTTGAAAAACGCCGGTACCCCTAATACAGTACTGGCTTCAAGTCACAGCGTATCTTCCCCTTCAAGAACTTATCGATCTGTACCGTTTTTCTGATGCCCCTGTGGAACTCCTTGGTGGTGCCAAGGAGGTCTGCGCAGTTGCTAAGGCCATAGGAGTCTGAGTGGTTGCGGCATAGGGAGATGACTTGTCCGCTCTCGTGAAACTGTACCCAGCCCGTGGTGCTGTATCTTTCCTTTCTATCCTGAAACCTGAGTGATTGGGTTTCTCCCCGTACTAGGTCAAAGGCAATGGGCTTGGTGTCTTTCCATTTCTTGTAGTATCTGACTTCTATTGGTTCAAGGATGCACTGAACCAGATCGCCGTACTGGGCGTTCTGTCTCAGTGTTAGGAGGTGTTCCTGTCTTCTGGACTTGGCTGCTATCTGGGCTTGCTGTTCTAGGGTTCTGGCTTCTATACGTGCCTTGTCGAGTGTTGCTTGTTGTTCATAGGCATTGAGTTGTAACTGACCATTACGTGCGGCCAGCATGACCGACACATCATTACCAATAACCCGGAACGACACCAAGTTCATCAGCTCAGCAATAACCGGGTTAACCTTACCCGGCATAATTGAGGAGCCCGGCTGCATAGCAGGCAGGTTAATTTCACCCAGACC
>SDWN01000624.1 GCA_004195305.1 Neptunomonas sp.
GCATATCCGCTACGGCAAACTGTTTAGCGGCCACATTAATAGCAACAGAGTCCAACGCCAGCCCCTGCTCTTGCCATATTTTAAGCTGGCGGCAGACGTTATCAAGCACCTGATTACCGATATTAACGATCAGCCCGCACTCCTCGGCAACAGGAATAAACTCACTGGGCGGGATCAACCCCTTTTGCGGATGGTTCCAACGCACCAGGGCTTCGGCACTGCGGATGGTCCCTGTTGCAAGATGGATCACCGGCTGATAGTGGATCACCAGCTGCCGGGTATCGAGCGCTAGCCGCAGGGCGCTCTCGGTATTAAAACGTGCCTGCGCGGCAAGATTGAATGCCTGTTCGAAAAACTGTAAGCGATTACCACCCAGCTCCTTGGCCCGATACATGGCAGCATCGGCATACTTTAGCAAGGTGCTGGCACTGCCTCCATCGTCCGGGTAGACACTGCAGCCAACCGAACAACTGATAGTCAGAGAGAGCTGTTCGAGCTCGACGGGCTTTGCGACCTCCGCGAGAATTTTACTGCTGATTCCGGCAATCTGTTGTCGATTCTCGATGTCAGGCAGTATCAGTACAAACTCGTCCCCGCCCCAGCGCGATACCGTATCGCCTTCGCGCACAAGACCCATAAGCCGCGTGGCCATTACACAGATCAGCCGGTCCCCGAGCGTGTGGCCCTGGCTATCGTTGATGGTTTTGAACCGGTCCAGGTCCACGACCAAGACGGCGCTTTTATGCTGGTGCCTGCGGGAGTAGAGCAGAACCTGCCCCAGGCGGTCGTTGAGCAGGTTGCGATTGGGCAGCTGGGTCAGCGGATCGTGATTGGAGCGATGCTCCAACGATTTCTGATACGCCATACGTTCGCTAATATCGTTTATCACGACAACAAAATGGGTAATCTCTCCACGCTCATCCGGCACCGGTGAGATTCTGATCTCATTCCAGAACAAGCTATTGTCCTTACGGTAATTACGCAGCACAGCCTCGGTTGCGGTCCGATGACGCAGCGCCAAACGAATATCTCTGAGCCCCGTCTGCTCGGTGTCCTGACGGAACAACAGGTTCATCCACCCCCTGTGAAGATCCTCAAGCTCATACCCGGTAATGCGGGAAAATGCTGGGTTAACATAGACTACCGTGTCATCGTCGGCTAGTACATTGACCAGAAAAATACCATTACGGGCAGCATCCAGGGCCCGCTCCCGAAGATGCAGCACCGCTTCCGCCTGCTGCCTGGCGACCTCCCTGCGCAGCGTGATAATGCCGTAGCTAAGATCACTCACCAGCTCGTTGAGCAGACGTAACTCCTCCGCGTCATCAAAGGCAACCTGAATCGCGGCATGGATGACTAGCACCCCAAACACCGAGCCTCTATCGGCAAGCGGCAACGATATGCTGTGACAGATCTCCGCGTTTGCTGCAAATCCCATACAGCGTTTCTGTGAAGAATCCAGATCCTTAGGATCACAGAGCAGCACCTTGCCCTTTGTAATAACCTGACACGCCGGGCAGCTTCGGTCGCAGGTCGAGGTTCGCGCAACCCGAATAGTATGTTGACTATCAATTTCGGCGACGACCTGGAAAGCCTGGCTTATGCCCGGTTTCGCATAGCCAACCCAGGCCATGGCGTACCCCCCCGTGTCGACAATATTGCGACAAAATGCTTTGAGCAGATCCGTTTCCGCCGAGGCTTTAACCAACGCCTGATTACACTGACTGAGCAGCTGATAAACGCGATTAAGGTGGAGGATTTTTTGTTCGGCCTGCAGCCGTTCGCGAATATCACGGATAATCGCGGTTACCGTTATCTCCCCCCCGTCATTGAGACTCCCGAGATTAATCTCGACCGGAATGATATCGCCGTTTTTACAGCGCACAGGGAGGCCGAGCGGCCGCCGCTTTTCCAGCCGAAGCTGCTGCGATGCCAAAAAATTATTACGATAAGCACGGTGCCGACTGGCCGATTCAGAGCCGACCAATAGCTCCACCTTACTGCCGATCAACTCCTTGCGGCTATAGCCAAACAGCAGCTCGGCCTGTTGATTAACCAGGGTGATACGTCCCTGCTGATCAGACACGACGATACTGTCCGGGGCCGACTCCAAAATACTGCTATACCGTGCCTCGCTTCTGGCCAGGTTGGCTTCACTGTGGACCAGCTGTTGCACTTTTTTATTGAGCTGAGCGTAGAGGCGATGCAGATGGAGTTCACGGGCTAATTCAGCCAATTCCGGAAACCGCAGCGTGAGGCTATTTTCCACTGTACGCTGGTTATTCAACGCCGCCTTAACCGCTTTCAGAAGGTTTTGTTGATCTGCATTCTTAATGATATAGCTTGCGGCACCCAGCCTTTTTGCCAGCTGCTCATCTTCAGCATCAAGATAATGGGCGGTAAGAAAGATAAACGGGATATGGGTTAATTTGACATCTTCCCGAATAGCACGACAGAGTCCAAAACCATCCAGTTCAGGCATCAGAATATCTGAGATGACCAGATCGGGAATCTGCGTCTGAATCTGATCCAAGGCCGCCGCACCATGCCTTGCGGTCGACACGGTATAGCCTGCGCCCTGTAGCTGAAGCTTGAGCAATGCCAGCACCGCCTCATCATCCTCAACAACCAGCAGATGGTAACTCTTAGCTTGTCCCTGCATAATCTCGGTCCCTGTGGTTCATTACGCCTTTGCGACTCAGCTGCAGCCAGCCAAGCGTTACGCCTCAACCTAGTATAGGTTTACTGTGAACGCTGGACTGTATTCGCGATCCTTACCCTATTCGGTAACGGACCCTATTCGGCAATGTGGTCAATCAAGCGGGAGCGCGACTGCGTCCTGAATACGCCGCAGCAGCGTTTGAACCCGCTCCGAGTCCTCAGCGTTACTGTGAACACTGGCCTCTATTCGCGATCCTTACCCTATTCGGCAACGCAGTCAATCAAGCGAGGGCGTGACTGCATCCTGAATACACCGCAGCAGCGTCTGAACCCGTTTCGTGTCTTCAGCGTTACTGTGAACACTGGGCTCTATTCGCGATCGTATTCGGCAACGAAGCCTATTCGGTAACGTCGTCAATCAAGCGGGGCGTGACTGCATCCTGAATACACCGCAGCAGC
>SDWN01000630.1 GCA_004195305.1 Neptunomonas sp.
AGTCTATCGATACCGACAACGATGGCACCGGTAACAATACCGATATCGACGATGACGGCGATGGTGTGGCCGATGTCGACGATGCCTTCTCACTCGACAGTAGCGAGTCTATCGATACCGACAGGGATAACATTGGCAACAATGCCGATACCGACGATGACGGCGACGGTATAGCCGACGTCGACGATGCCTTCCCGCTAAACAGCAACGAAACGCTTGATACCGACGGTGATAACATCGGCAACAATGCCGATACCGATGATGACGGTGATGGTGTCGACGATGCCAACGATGCCTTCCCGCTAAACAGCAGCGAGACGCTCGATACCGACAACGATGGCACCGGCAACAATGCCGATAACGATGATGATGGCGACGGCACCGCTGACACGGCCGACGCCTTCCCGCTAAACAGCAGCGAATGGCTCGATAACGATAACGATAGCATCGGCGACAATGCCGATATCGACGATGACAATGATACGGTGGCCGACACTAATGACGCCTTCCCGCTCGACAACAACGAAACGGTCGATACCGACGGCGATGGCATCGGTAACAACGCCGATACCGATGATGACGGTGACGGCGTGCTGGATGTAGACGATGCTTTCCCGCTGGATGAGACCGAAACCACCGATTCCGATATGGATGGCATCGGTGATAACTCCGATCCAAAAAACAATCTTATTTGGGACCAGGGAAACTGGGATCAGACCTATTGGAACTAAAGCTGACCGCTTAGCTTTTTAAAAGGATTTCAACGATATGATTAATTCAAACATCGATAAAAAACGCTTCCCCGGTACCCTGAGCTTAATGGAGAACCTACACATGGATTTGACTCAATATACAAAGAGCCTGATGGCGATTGCCGTCATGGCCTCCTCCAGCGCCTTTGCCGAGGTGCCGCATACGTTTAGCTCGGGTACGGCGGCCAGCGCCAGTCAGGTGAATGAAAACTTTCAGGCGCTCGACGGCCGGGTGACGGCGATGCCTGGGGCGGTGCAATACGATCTGTCGGATTATCGCGCTGATGGAAGTATGACCAACAAGATTTTTTCGAGTAAACAAACAAGAAGGGGCTCAGACCCCGAAACCCCAAATGCGATCTACACCGTTTCTTCGTGTGATCAGATGATCGTGTCCATATCCGACCCTACCACCAAAATTTTTGTGGGGAAAAACTCCAGTACAGGTGATCCCTGCTGGGAAGAGCGATATTTATATCAAACGATCGAAGGTAAAAAACTCTACCTTGGTCTAGATAGCTACGGTGTGGATTCCTTTACAGGCCAACTATGGAAAAGCTTTTCAGCCAGGCACCAAAACCCGATAGAAGAAACGTCCGTCATTAATCCGTCCCAAGCCTGGGGCAATAGCGGAGTCCTTGTGTCGCAACGCTTTGATCCTACGGGAGCACTCCTGGAGACCTACGATAGCGTCGAAATCAACACCTACACATTTATGGGAGTTGAGGATGTCACCGTACCGGCGGGAACCTTCAATAACTGTATCAAATTGCACCGTGACAAAGCAGTTCCGGGACGCAGAGAGATGCGAGTCCGCTGGCAGTGCCCGGGAGTCGGCACCGTGAAATATCTGCGGACTCGTGTGAGTGGAAGTTCAACCGTCAGAGAACTGATCTCATACCAATAACTCAGTCTGTCGGTTATCCGTATGGCCTATGCGTTGTGTGACCAGCACCAGTTAGAATGGACACCAAAATTAGCCTGTGCGGATTCTGTGCTCATGGCTAACTAACGTTAGCTTTGAGTATCCATTGATCTACAGAAGAGGGTGTTGAAATATCTGCCTCTATCCTAGGTTATCTATGGACTGACAAGGCTTTGCGTGGGATTCAAAATCCGTTGCCGAAAGGCGTGGCGGTTCGAGTCCGCCCACTGGTACCATCTCTTCTTTAACGAAACCACCACCTTCGTTAAAACCTTATTTTACATGAACTATCAAATAGTTAACCGCTAACACCGGAACTAGCTATTGCTCAATCTATACTCCAAAAGATCACAGATCCATAACCTCCTCCGGGCCATTTCCGGGCCCGTCTGTGCAATATCTGTGCGTCACGACAAACTACTCCGTGCTACTCAGTACAACAACTCCAGACTTAACATCTCATAGACCCAGTATTAATCTCTCAGCCTAAACTACGATTTCCTGCTCATTACCGGTCCACACCGCCGCTATCCTAGGGGTTTTCTACCCCCTAAAGTAGTATTCCGGCACAGAAAACCTCCAACACCTAGTTAAACGGCGCGGTGAGTATCAGCCGTTTAACTAGATAATTCGGAGGAATCAAAATGAATATCCTGTTCACATCATTCAAAGGTGGCGTCGGCAAAAGCTCGATTGCCTACAACTTCTCTATCTATACGGATAGTCGCTACATCGCTGTTCATTAATTTGACTGAGAACCCATGAAAAATGTATACATATAGAACATTTTTTGACCTGGATGCATATCGGTAGCGATACAGGCTTTTTTACAACGGAGGATCTGGTATAGACCCTCTATAACGGAACGCTGTGGCCGAACCATAGCGGGATCGAACGGAGTTGATTATGGATTTTAAAATGCAGTTGCTGGCTGCTGCTGTGGCCGCGACCCTGACCGCCTGTGGTGGCGGAGGTGGCGGAGGTGCTGATTCGAGCAACAGCCTATCGATTTCGGGTGGTGCGGTGGATGGACCGCTGGCTCAGGCCATTGTCACGGTCTACCCGCTAGTAGAAGCAAACGGTCACTTTGATATCGATCGGAGCGGGCCTGCAGCAAGCGGCTCAACCGACAATAAAGCCGCGATCACCGGCTTGGCTATCCCGCTACCTTTAGCACCGCCTTATATTCTCGAATTTACCTCCGACGCGAACACTTGGGATATCAACTCTGAAAGCAAAGAGCCTCCCTCGATCAAAACCCTGCGGACGATCCTGACCCAAGAGATGCTCGACAGTGGCGCAAAAATTTACGCCACGCCACTCACTACGATGGCTATCGATCTGGCTTTGGGCCGGAACGATGACAAAGCGGCCTTACTCATCGACTTAAAAAAAGCCGCCAAAGAGGTCATCTCTACTGTTGGTTTTGGTCTGACTGATGA
>SDWN01000631.1 GCA_004195305.1 Neptunomonas sp.
TAAGAGACAGGTCGCAGGCGGCCTGGAAGGCGATGCTGTCGTCGAAGTTCGGTGCCATGTTGCGGTAATCGGCGTCGCCCGCGTTCTGCCGGTCCACGATTGCCGCCATCCTCTTCAGGGTTTCCATTGCCTGCTGTTTGCCGGTCACACCATGGTGCAGCCAGTTGGCGATGTGCTGACTTGATATTCGCAACGTCGCGCGATCTTCCATCAGCTCCACGTCGCTGATATCCGGCACCTTGGAGCAGCCAATACCCTGCTCGACCCAGCGCACCACGTATCCCAGAATGCTCTGAGCATTGTTGTCCAGTTCCGACTGGATCATCTGCGGTGTTAAGCTCTGATCGCCCAACAGCGGCGGTGTCAGCAGTTGCTCCAGACTGCCTCGCGGGCGATCGGCCAATTCTACCTGGCGTTGCGCGACATCAACCTGGTGATAGTGAGTCGCGTGCAGAGTCGCCGCCGTGGGTGAGGGCACCCATGCACAGTTGGCGCCCGCTTGAGGATGCGCAATCTTGGCGCTCATCATTTCAAGCATCTCATCGGGCTTGGGCCACATCCCCTTGCCGACCTGAGCCACCCCTTGCAGACCACACTCCAGGCCAATGTCGACATTTCTATCCTCGTAAGCCGCAATCCAGGGTTGTGCCTTGATCGCGTCCTTCGGCAGTACCGGACCGGCCTCCATGCAGGTGTGTATCTCATCGCCGGTACGGTCCAAAAAGCCGGTATTGATAAAAACTAGCCGCTCTTTGACCGCTCTAATACACTCCTTCAGGTTGGCGGAGGTACGGCGCTCCTCATCCATCACGCCGACTTTGAGCGTGTAAGGTGCCAGACCCAGCACCTGCTCGATCCGCCCGAACAGTTCGTTGGTGAAGGCAACCTCCTCCGGTCCGTGCATCTTCGGTTTGACGATATAGACGCTACCTTGGCGACTGTTGCGGTAGTGGCCATCGCCTTTCAGATCATGAATCGCGCACAGGGTCGTTATGACTGCATCGAGAAAGCCTTCCGGAATTTCGTTGCTGTTCTGATCAAGAATCGCATCGGTGGTCATCAGGTGGCCAACATTGCGCACCAGCAACAGACTCCGTCCATGTAGACTCAGATGCTGGCCGGTCGGGGTGCGATACTCGCGGTCACTATTGAGCCTGCGGGTCAGCGTAGTCCCCCCCTTATTGAAGGTTTCCTCCAGCGTCCCCTTCATCAACCCCAGCCAGTTACGGTAGACGGCAACTTTGTCCGAAGCATCGACGGCTGCGACCGAGTCCTCGCAGTCGAGGATGGTACTCAAAGCCGATTCAACAATCAGATCCTTAACACCGGAGGCTGCCATCTTGCCAATCGGATGACTGCGATCAACCTGTATCTCTATGTGCAGGCCGTTGTTACACAACAAAATCGACAACTGTCGGTCTTGTTCGGTGAACCCCACAAACTGGTCTGGATTCGCCAACATGGTGCGGGTTCCATCGGCCAACCGAACCAGCAGAGTCTTGCCGGAATCCTCATCCACCAGACTATACTCGACGACATCGACATGAGAGCCGTCGGTCAACGGCGCAGCCTGATCTAGAAAACGGGCTGCCGCCTTGACCACCTGTGCTCCCCGCGCCGGATTAAAAGCGCCGGTCTTGCCGCAACCGTCGGTCTCATCGATAACGTCGGTACCGTAAAATGCATCATAGAGACTGCCCCAACGGGCGTTGGCCGCATTGAGTGCAAAACGGGCATTATTCACCGGCACCACCAGCTGCGGCCCAGCTAGCTTGGCGATCTCATCATCCACATTGGACGGGGTGATGTTGAAGTCCTCCCCTTCGGCGACCAGGTAGCCAATATCGGCTAAGAAATCTTTGTAGACGGGCAGATCCAACGCCGTACCTTTGTGGGTTTTATGCCACTCATCCATCTGCGCCTGAATTCGGTCACGCTTTGTCAGCAACGCCTGGTTAACCGGCCCCAGTTCATTGACGATAGCCTCGAAGCCATCCCAGAACTGCTCAGGATCTACCCTGGTGCCGGGCAGAATCTCATCTGTTATCAGATCATAGAGGGAAGGCGCGACCTGTAATCCACCTTTTTTAATTCTGTCATTCATCATCTTTCCTACCGTCGCCATTTATTTTATTTAAAGCCATTGAAGTGCTGTAAATCGATATTCGTTTTACGGTTCACCTTGTAACAATCGCTGTTTGACTGAATGCCTAGGGACTTTTACTCAGCCCTCTCTGGTTACATCTGCGCTCCGAGCTGCCAGGGAACAAATTCGCAATCCCCCAACCCATTGACTTCACTCTTGGATTTTTCTCCAGACGCGATAGCCACGATGTAATCAAAAATCTCCTTGCCTTTGGTTTCCAGAGAGATGCCTTCGCTGATAATGTCGCCACAATTGATATCCATATCTTCTTCCATATGGAGATACATATCGGTATTAGTCGCCAACTTGATACAAGGTGCCGGTTTGTAGCCAAACACCGACCCTCGTCCCGTGGTAAAACAGATAAGGTTAGAACCCGATGCTACTTGCCCGGTGATTGCGCAGGGATCGTAACCGGGGCCGTCAACTAACACGAAGCCTTTGCTGACGACCGGTTCGGAATAGAGATAGACACCGTTTAGGGGGGTTGTTCCCGCTTTAGCGATGGCACCCAAGGACTTCTCAAAAATGGTCGTCAACCCTCCGGCCTTATTACCCGGAGTCGGATTGTTATCCATTTCACCGTCATTCTTTGCTGCGTACTGCTCCCACCAACGGATTCGATCGACCAATTTCTGGCCAATCCCCGGCGTCGCAGCACGGCGCGTCAGCAGGTGCTCGGCACCATAAATCTCCGGTGTCTCAGATAGCACCACTGTGCCACCGGCCCCCACTAACAGATCGGCAGCAACGCCCAGTGCCGGATTGGCAGTAATGCCGGAATAACCATCCGAGCCGCCACATTGCAGCGCAACCGTTAACTCAGCTACCGGAACATCCGATCGCTGACAGCGAGCGGCAACCGGTAGCATTGATTTAACGATTTCGACCCCGGCCTGGACGGTCTTTCGCGTTCCACCCTCATCTTGGATAATCAGCGTCCTGAACCGCTCTCCTTCCTCCAGTGAGGCCT
>SDWN01000472.1 GCA_004195305.1 Neptunomonas sp.
CCACTAACTGCGCGGTCCTGGGTGTTGCCCTGCTCAACAGCCAACAGAGCAACAGTTTTTTCCATAGCCTGCTCTACGGTATGGGCGCGGCGTTGGGATTCCTGCTAGTGCTGGTGATTTTTGCCGGACTGCGCGAGCGGCTGGCACTGGCCAATACCAGCAGCCTGTTTGCCGGTCCACCCATCGCGTTTATTACCGCAGGTCTGCTGTCGATGGCGTTTCTGGGGTTCTCAGGTTTGCCGCTGTGATCTGGCCGTTCCAGCACGTTCATCACCGCAGGGCTGTTGTCGATGGCGTTTCTGGAGTTCTCAGGTTTGCCGCTGTGATCACGCCAGGCAAGCGAGAGTAACTCTCGCCAAAAACGATTCACCAGCATTAGCAGCAAGTCACTAACGATAAATCACTGACAATAATCCGCTCACAACGACACCGGGAGTGCGGCACCATGATCACCTCCATTCTGATACTGACCCTGATCGGCAGCCTGCTAGGCTTGCTACTTAGCGCAGTAAACCATTTTCTGCCCTATACCGAAGACCCGCTGTTGGCGCAGGTCGCTCAATTGCTGCCTGGCACCCAATGCGGCCAATGCGGCTATGCCGGTTGCAACCAGGCTGCCGCAGCGCTGATCGACGGCAAGGCGGCGTTGACCCTGTGCCCGCCGGGAGGCCCATCGATGGCCCGACAACTGGCCGAGAAGCTGGGACGCCCCCTCGCGTCCAGCAACACCACTACGGCCACCCGGCCCAGCCTGGCCAAGATCAAACCGGAACTTTGCATCGGCTGTACCAAATGTATTCAGGAGTGCCCGACCGATGCCATCGTCGGTGCTCCCAAACAGATGCATGTGGTGCTCAACGAAGCCTGCAACGGCTGCGGTGCCTGTGTCGATGCCTGCCCTACCGAGGGCATCCTGTTGGCAGAGATGCAATTGAATCTAAGCAATTGGCGCTGGAGCAAACCACCCCGCGCCAACCCCTTCAGAATTCCGCTGGCAGATATGGACGCACTCCGGGAGGGCAGTTTATGAAACTGTTTGGATTACGCGGCGGGGTCCACCCCGAAGCCTTGAAGCACCACACCGAGCAACGCGCCATCCAGCGGATGCCGATGCCCAAACGCCTGTACATCCCGCTGCAGCAGCATATCGGCGCGCCAGCTAAAGCCGAGGTCGAGGTGGGTGACCGGGTCGACAAAGGGCAGTTGCTGGCGCGTAGCCAGGGGCTGATCTCCGCTCCGATTCACGCCCCCTCTTCGGGCACTATCATCGCTATTGATGATCACCCTGCGCCCCACCCAACGGGCCTGCCGGTGCGCACCATCGTGATCGAAACCGACCATCAAGAGCGTATCTTCAAAAACCTGACCGAGGCCGGTGATCCGTTTCAATTAGACGCCCAGCAGATTGCCGCGCGTGTCGGCCAGGCGGGGATTGTCGGCATGGGGGGCGCCACCTTCCCGTCGGCAGTGAAGCTGATGCCGAACCCGAAAAACCCGATCCACACCCTGATCATCAACGGCAGCGAGTGCGAACCCTACCTCAGTTGCGATGACCGCCTGATGCAGGAGCGCCCCGATGACCTGATCGACGGTATTCGCCTGATAAGCCACGCCCTTCAGGCTAAGCGTGCCGTACTCGCCATCGAAGACAACAAACCCGCCGCCTACGCCGCGATGCGCGCTGCCGCAGAACGTGCCGGCGGGGTTGAGGTGCTGCAGATTCCATCGCGCTATCCGATGGGCTGGGAGAAGCAACTGGTAGAGATCATCACCGGCCATGAACTCCCCCACGGCCAACTACCCGGTGCCATCGGCGTCTGCGTTCACAATGTCGGCACCGCCTTCGCTATATACCGCACCCTGCGGATCGATGAGCCACTGATCTCGCGGGTCGTAACCGTCTCAGGCGGCGCGGTCAAGACGCCGCAGAATGTACTGGTCCCGATCGGCACGTTAGTGGCCGATCTGCTCGACTTCTGCGGCGGCCTGACCGAAGAACCCGCCCGACTGGTGATGGGTGGGCCGATGATGGGCCAGGTCATGCCGCATCAGCAGGTACCGATCGTTAAAGGCAGCAGCGGCATTCTGGCCCTGACCCGACACGAGATCGATGATGGCCCCGAGCGCCCTTGTATCCGTTGCGGCCGCTGTGTCAGCGCCTGCCCGGTAGGACTGATGCCGCTGCAGCTGGGTGCCAGAATGCGGGTCGATGATGTCACCGGTGCCGAACAACTCGGGGTTCAGGATTGTATCGGTTGCGGCTGCTGCTCCTACGTCTGTCCCTCAAAAATCCCGTTGGTGCAGTATTTCAACTACGCCAAGGGCGAGCTGCAAGATCGCAGAACGACCAAGGTAAAAACCGACAAGACCCGTCAGTGGGCACTGGCCCGGACCCTGCGCCTGCAACAGGAGGCTGAGCAGCGGGCCGCGTTAAAGGCGCAACGACAAGCGGCCAAGGATGCCAAGGCGGTCAAATCCGCAAGCGACAACCTAATCCCAGTGCAACAGCAGCAACAGCAACAGCAACCACAATCCGAGGACATCCAGTGATCAGATTAAATCCTCAAGCGGGCCCCCATGTCCGCAACCCCGGCAAAGTCCCCTCGCTGATGGGCAGCGTACTGCTGGCGTTACTGCCCGCCACGCTGTTCGGTATCTACCTGTTTGGACTGCCCGCCCTCAATACCGTATTGCTGTGCCTGTTCAGTGCCATTTTTTTCGAGGCACTCTGCGTCTGGCTGGTAAAAAAACGGCTTAGTCTGGTGTTATTAGATGGCTCCGCTCTGCTCACCGGATTGCTTCTGGCGTTGACCCTGCCCCCCTGGGCACCCTGGTGGATCGCCGTCGGCGGCACTGGCTTTGCCATTATTGTGGGCAAACAGATTTACGGTGGCCTGGGACAAAACCCCTTCAACCCGGCGATGCTGGCACGGGTGGCACTGCTGCTTTCCTTCCCATTGCAGATGACCAGCTGGGTCAGCCCGGCACCGCTGTTCTCGGCCGTCACACCGGGATTCTGGGACGCGCTGGCGATCACCTTTCAAGGCCAGTCCATCCCCGATGGCCTGAGTAGCGCCACCTTGCTGGGGCAGGTCAAAAC
>SDWN01000518.1 GCA_004195305.1 Neptunomonas sp.
GCCTTGAAGAAGGTGATTCGATCCTGGGTCGGCCGGACGCTAAAGGCACCGACGACCGCACCAACCAACCCGAACAGGAGGAAAGCGACGTCATCCGTCACGAGGAACTTGGTGAGGAGGCTCAGAGCGACGGCCCCTCCAAAGGCTATCCGGGTGTTGAAGAGGACGGTGAGCAGCACACTCCCCAGGGCCACGGGAATGGTATAGTAGAAAGATTGCAGCGGAATAAAGGGAAAACTTTGGCTTAAGGATTGAAGGATGATCAGGAGAAAGCGATTGATCAGGATGCTCAGGAGGACCACCGTCCCCAAAAGATACAGGTTCTTCGAGGATATGACCGGGCGGGGCTCGAGGAACCGAGCATAAAAGTAGACCGCGCCGAGCGCGAAAAGGACAAAGAGCAGAATTGCCAAAACCGAAAAGGGCCCGAGGGGGAGCGGTCGATAGGAGGCGATCACTGCCGTGATGGCCACCACCAACACGACCCCCAAGGTGAAGCGAATAGGTGGCCGCTCCTCAGAGGCCCGAAAGATGTAACCCATCGGGGAAAGGCGGTAGCGGTAGGCCGGTAGGGTTGTCGGCTTACCCCCCGCCTTGTTGTTGTTAACCTTCTTCTTCCCTGATGAAAGCCACTCGAAAATCTTCATCATCCCCCCGAAAGGGATTCCGGTGAAGCCAAATTATCGCTGGAAGGTCATGGGGGTGGACTCGCAGTCGACTCCTCAGCGTCCCTGAGCTGTTTGCGGGCTCTCATCTGTTCGAGTGGGGTCTTCCGAGGACGAGGGTGAGGTTTGGAACTGCTCATAGGCATGAATGATCTGCTGGACCAACTCGTGACGAACGACGTCCTTCTGGCCAAGGTAGACGAAATCAATCCCCTCAACATCCCTCAGGACCGACCGCACCTCGATGAGCCCTGAGATCTTTCCGGGGGGAAGATCCACCTGGGTGATGTCGCCTGTGATCACCGCTTTCGAGCTGAGCCCGATCCGGGTGAGAAACATCTTCATCTGCTCGGACGTGGTATTCTGCGCCTCATCCAGGATAATGAAGGCATCATTCAAGGTCCGCCCTCTCATGAATGCGAGCGGGGCGATCTCGATCACGCCCATCTCGATTAGGCGGTTCACTCGCTCGGTCTCGAGCATGTCGTAGAGCGCATCGTAGAGGCTGCCCCAGCGGGCGTTGGCGGCATTCAGCGCAAAACGCGCATTATTGACCGGTACAACTAACTGAGGGCCGGCGATCTTGGCGATCTCATCATCCACATTCGACGGGCTGATGTTGAAGTCAGCCCCTTCGGCTACCAAATAGCCAATTTCGGCTAAGAAAGCCTTGTATGCGGGCATATCAAGCGCCGAGCCCTTGTGCGCTTTATGCCACTCATCCATCTGCAGCTGTATCGCGTCACGTTTGCTCAGCAAGGCACGATTCTTCGGCCCCAATTCATTGACGATCGCCTCAAAGCCGTTCCAAAACTGCTCCGTATCGACGCCCGTACCGGGGATAATTTCATCGTTAATCAGGTCATAAAGGACAGTCGCGACTTGTAATCCGCCCTTAGTGATTCTTATGTTATTCATTTCCGTTCACCATTTCCTTTCACGTTAAAAAAGAGACTCACTGGTTGGTTGACACTCCGATTCGTTACACTGACTCAGCCGCACGAGGCGGCTAGTGGGTTTGACTGCCTCGCGATTGCTGGGCAGCCTTTTATGCAACTCTCAGGTTTAGCCGTAAACCAGGCTAGGCAGCCAGGTCACCAGGCTCGGGAAAACGACACACAGCACCAAGCCAAGCGCTTGCAGGGCTAAGAAGACCAGCGCCGATTTGAAGATGGTAGCCATCGTTATTCCTGGAGGACAAACACCCTTGATATAGAACAGCGCGTAGCCAAACGGCGGACTTAGGAAGGACATCTGCATATTGACCAGATAGAGCACCCCGAACCACAGAATCACATCATTGCTGTCCACCCCGGGGAAACCGAACAGGCCATCGAAGGTCAGTGCTTTAACGATCGGAATAAAGATCGGTACGGCCAACAGCAAGATGCCGACCCAATCCAGGAACATACCCAGAACAACCAGCAACACCATCAACAACAACAGGATGCCGTAAGCCGACATGCCGGTACTCAGGATGCTTTCGGTAATAAACTGCTGTCCACCTTGAAGGATGTAGAAACCGACGAAGACCGAGGCACCAAACATGATCCACAGCACCATAGCCGAGGCCCTGGCCGTTTGAACCGATGCATCTTTGAGTCCTTCGATACTGAAGGCACCGTGCATCCAGGCAACGATGATGGCGCCAAAGGAACCGATACCTGCGGCCTCTACCGGCGTTGCGATACCACCGAACAGCAGCCCCAGAACCAACATCACCAAGATCATCGGCGCTATCAGGTCTTTAATCAGTAACAATTTTTCCTTTAAGGAGATACGTTCTTCTTCTGGTACAGCAGGGCCCAGAGCAGGGTTAAGCTTAGTCCGAATCAAGACGTAGCCGATGTACAGTACCGACAGACCCAATCCTGGAATGATGGCACCCAGATAGAGTTCACCGACAGACTGCTGCGCAACCACGGCGTATAGAATCGCCAGGATAGACGGCGGTATCAAAATACCCAGCGTTCCGCCGGCCATGATCGATCCCAGTGCGATTTGCGGATCATAGCCACGCTTAAGCATCGCCGGCAGCGCGATGATACCCATGGTAACAACGGCAGCACCGATTACCCCGACCATGGCAGCCAAGATAGTTGAAGCCAAGATGGTCGCGGTCGCTAGACCACCGTCAAGACCACCCATCCATTTGTAGACCACGTTGAACATCTCTTCGATCAGACCCGCCCGTTCCAGCATCGAGGCCATAAAGATGAACAACGGAATAGCGGCTATGTCGGAGTTGGTCATCATCGGGAAGATACGTCCCGGAATGATGTTTAGCATCGCCGAGTCACCCACCAGATAGACGAAGACGACCCCCAAGCCACCGGTCACGAACGCCAACGGCAGCCCCATCATCAATGCCACAAACAGCGAACCGAACATCAAATAGGTCAGCGGTCCGATCTCCATATCGGATAAGGTTCCCGCTATATGAAACAGGAAATACTCGCCTTCATCGACCTCATAAAAAAGAGAGTTGATCATCTCGACACAGATCACCAGCGCGAACGCCAGTGTGGAAACGATCATCACCCAGGTACCCAGTGTGCCTAACGCACGCTTGGTACCGTTTAGCAACTCTCCGTCAGCGTTATATACACTTGCTGCGCTCATACTGATTTCTCCTGCCCCATACGGACGTACAACATGATGTCTTTCACCAGTTTTGAAATCCCGGCAAGCAACAACAACAAAGAGCCCAGGAACATCATGCCTTTAACCGGCCAATGCTGAATTCCCCAGGTTTCCATAGTGGTCTCTCCGAGTTGCATGGCGTACTCGAAATAGATCCAGGACGTGATCGTCATGGCCAGCACGAAAGTGAAGAAAAACATCGAGGTAAAGATATCCATCCCCACCCGACCGCGCTCTGGCAAGTAGTTGTAGACCACATCGACTCGAACATGGGCACCGTGCAGCAGCGCAAAACCACCCGCCATCAGATATTGCATCCCCAGCAGCAGGAACGACGCCTCGTGAACCCAGATGGTCGGCATATTGAAGACATACCGCATAATGACTTCGTAAAAGTAGAAGCAGACGGCATTGATGGTCCAAAACGAGATAAATACACCTGAATTTTCAGACATCCAGTCAACCGCCTTGGTGAATCTATTCCCCTCAAAGTGGTGGAGAATAATCGGATCTTCCTCGGCCTGAACCTCAGCAAAGTTCGCGTGGGGTGATTCAACATTTTCCCCCTTCTTCTTTAACGCCCTTCTGTCCAGCGCCATCATGATCAACGGCATTACTGCCAACCAGCCCCAGTAGAGCCAGTGCGGCATGACAAAGCCAAAACCTTCTAAATCAGACATGAGTTACACCTTCAACCTCAATCCCATATTAAAAGGGAGCAGTGATCTTCCACTCCTCCCTTGGAACAACTCTCTAGCACCGATGCTCAGAGTCCAGTCATGATGCTTAAAGCTTACAAAGCTTTAAGCTCTAAACCTTTAAGGTCTTCATCTGTGACATAACCCATCAGATCGCTCTTCATGAAGTCCAGCTGGATTTTGAAGACATCTTGCGCATCCTTATCCTTATTGGCCCAATCGAACCAAACCGGAATCGCTGCTTGACGGAAGTCTTCAACATCCTGCTGGCCCAGACGATTCACAACGCTACCCGCTGTCTTGAACTTCTCCAATGCCACAATATTAGCGGCCTGGATCTCCAGGTAGTGGTGCTGAGAGTAAGAACGAACTTCAGACTCAACGATCGCCTTGGTCTTGTCAGACAGTTTGTTCCAAGCCTTCATGTTGACGGTCAGGTCCATCACATCCACCGGCTGGTACAAAGACATCATTCCAGGAGGCCCAAACAGGATGTTGTCGGTTACCTGACCAAAGCCCAGTTCCCAGTTAACCGCGGGGCCAACGAAGTCCGCCGCATCGATGGTGCCTTTTTCCAACGCAGGGAAGATATCCGAACCCGGTAGGCTGACGGTTGAGATACCGAACTTCTGGAACACCTCAGCCACCATACCGCCCGGCAGACGAACCTTCATGCCCTTCATATCAGAAAGGGTTTTAACCGGCTTTTTAGAGTGGATGATGTTGGCATCATGATGGATAGGTCCTACATAAAAAAGGCCCTGCTTGGCGTAGATTTCACGCGCCTTTTCCAGCATCCCCATCTTATAGAACATGAGGTCCCACTGAGCCGGCTGGTCGGGACCGGCCGGATAGGAGGAAAGGAACACCGTGGCAGGGATCTTACCCGACCAGTACAGAGTCCAGGGGTTCATGCCCTGAAGAACACCGTTACGTACGGCATCAAACAGACCGCTATTATCCGCGATTACCGATTTGGCAGGGAACGGCTTAATTTTCAGCTCGCCACCGGTCTTCTCTTCCATGCTCTCGGACCACTCCTTAAACAGAGTGTAACCAATCGTGCCAGCATCCCAGGTAGACTGAACTTTCCAGGTCTGCGTTTTAGCGGCTTGGGCGCCGGTCATGAAGGTCGCACCACAGAGTGCTACCGAAGCAAGAGCTACGGCCTTCATGAAGCCACGACGGGGCTTGGTTTTTGTTGTCTCGATTTCGCTGTATTCGCTTTGCATCGAATAATCTCCAGGTACCTTGATTTTATTTTATTTTCAGGTCACTGCTGCTCTCCTGAACGGTATACAACCAGCTGGGGAAGGCTGTTTGCAGCCGCCGGGGGGACATGCAGATGCTCATCATCGCCAGCGACCTGCGCAAAAGTCCATCGGTTCGACCACTGGTCCAACCAGTTTCAAGCCTCGTTAAAACAAGCATTACCAGCGAAACCTGAGGTACAAACAGGGTTCCTCGATGAAACGCTCCCTGTAACACCGGCCCTGCTTACGACTGGTCCAACCAGTGATTTCGGGATAAAACTTGTTCCAACCCCCTCTCTTCAGACCATCTTCGAAACAGCAGAGAATCAACCCAATCCGCCGCTTCAGGCGGCTACCCATCGCTGCCGATAAGGCGCGTTACCGGGTGGATGGAATGCCCCGCCGCGAATATGGACAACAACGAGCTAAATCCCGGTGCCGGCCAGAGACGGGGCGGAAGTGGAAATGGAAGTGGAAATGGAAAAGTAAGCGCATCAGGGGAGGAACGAAGAAACTGTAGGCAGGCCAGCTAAAGACACTGGCGTATCAGCGAGCGGCATCTCAGCGCCAAGAGGTTGCGTTGCAGGCAAAGCGAAGCTGAACAACCACGAGGACTGTAGAAAAAAGCAGCCGGAGCCCACTGGTAGGACCATTTTTTTCGTCGTTGGCATGGACAGTTCGGGTGCTATCTTCGATATTGACTAGGCAACTGCGAGAAAATCTCGCAGCAGATCAAGTAAGCAGGGGGCTGGTCCAACCAGTGAACTTTTAAAATGGAAAGTGAATCGTTACCGATTTCTCAGGCAATCGCTCACCAGATAGAGCAGATGATTCTGGACGGCACCCTGGCTCCGAAGCAGAAAATCCCGTCGGAGCGCCAACTATCGGCCAGGTTAGGGGTTTCACGATCCATCGTTCGAGAGGCACTGAAAAAACTGCATGGACGCGGGGTCATTGAAACCCACCATGGCCAGGGCTCTTTTGTGGCCGAGATCGTGCGAGAACCCGAGGACGAAGGCCCGTTGATGCAGCTGTTCTTCACCCACTCACGCACCCTCTTCGATCTGTACGAAGTCCGGGAGCAATTGGAGGGACAGGCCGCGTATCTGGCAGCCCAACGCGGAACCGATGAGGATTTTTATCGGATAACCAAGGCGTTTAACGCCATGGAAAATGCAGATCCCTTAACGAATGCAGAACTCGATCACGCTTTTCATCAAGCCATTGTTGATGCGTCCCATAATGCGGTGCTGGTGCATATATTGAGCAGTCTGAAGAAACTGATGCTCCACTCGGTTCACGCGTCGATCAGTAACCTCAGCCACCGGCCCCAGGTTCGACAACAGATCGACAAACACCACCGACAGATCTACAACGCCGTGATAAGCCGCCAGGCACAATGGGCTCAGAAAGCGGCTACCGCCCATGTGCGCCACGTCTGTGAAAGTGTTCGCGAAATCGAAAAGCAAGAACAGGGCATTATTCGCGATGCCATTCAGGAATCTAATCACGACTAAACATCTCTTTGTTGATGCTCGACTTGAGAAAGCTCAGTCGATTTCGGATCTCAGTGAAAGGCACATTCAACATCCCATATATTGAGTATCTTTGAGTAGCCACCTCCGTTCGATCTACGATTTTTGCTGCACCATGGAAATTCAGAAATATCGACAAATACGACATTAGCTCTATCTGATATTGCCCGCTATCGCTCAAAAATAAAAGCGGTAGGCAGGGACCAATAAAGTGGAAACGACTATTGTTCCTATAACGGCCCAGACGCAGCATCAGAGCTAAAAGGACTATGTTTCGATTTTTTTAACAGCTGACATACGAAAGGAACCAAACGAAGCACCAGGAGGGTTTCGAAAATGCACGTTTCTCTACCTACCGATGATGATCAGGCAGCAAACCCCATTCCCTCAACGGCTGAAGAGTTGATCACCGAATGGTTCACAGCAACGAGCATCATGCATATTGCCCATCACAAGGCGGCATCCCGCTATGCCCTTCTGCATCGAACCCTCGGCTCGGTATCTGCTGTGCTTGCAGCCATCGTCGGTACCTCGATTCTCGCAGACGTGGCATCGGGAGATTCGCCAGAAGAGAGCACACTCCGCATTTTGGCAGGCTTGTTGAGCTTATTGACTGCAGGGCTCACCGGCGCCTTAACGTTTCTTGACTTCGATCAGCGGGCGAAAAGGCATCTCGAAGCCGCCGCAGACTTTCAGCGCCTACGCCGAGACATGGAGGAGGAGCGCGTTCGCATTCGAGCAGGTAAAGGGCAGGAAAGTTATAAGGTCTTCAAGGATGCATGGCACAAGGTGCTTAGAGGATCAGCGCCGTTGCCACAGCGCATTCATGACAGCGTACAAGCTAAATTTCGGCGAGTAGCAGCGGCTGCAGTTTCCAATGACGTGAAGGCTGGGGATAAAGTGGCTTCGAGCCGATAGTAAGCCCTCGATCTACCCGGTAAATCCCCGGACTGGCTCTCAAGCAATTTCAACATTGCATCTAATTCAGCAGTTTCCAGGTAATGGCTAAGCCGATCTTTGCCTGCCAAGAAGGTTACGAGAATAGGGCTATCCATGAACACGATGAAAGCCTTGATTCACGACCTTGCTGAAGCGGTAGTTGGAGGCTACACACCGAGCGATAATTTGGCCCCAGCGGAGAAGTCGGAACGTGAGCGCACAGGCTTGAGACAGCTTCTAGGTGTCACGCCGTTCACGCAGGGGTTATCCAAACTTTGGGATGAGTTCGAGGCGGGAGTGACGCCAGAAGGTCAGTGGCTTCGTCAGGTAGATCGGCTCGAAATGGCAGCACAGGCAACCAACCCGTGCCCGCTTTCAATTTACTTGGTCACTCTAACTTGGCGATCAAACACGCTGTGGCACACACCCACCATTCGCGAAGCGTCTTCAAGACGAGCGCCCGAACATCAGCTTCACTACCCTTTTTCACCGTCGTAACTTCTGATTCATCAAGAATACAGCGGTACTGGGCCGGTTTTATCACCGTCTTCTTAGGATGAGCCTCATCCACATTCTAGTACTTACCCTGCCCTCTCGTAATCACCTCCTTCGTATCTCCAGAGCCTTCAAACGCCATCTCAGCTGCCGCGGCGTAGCGGTCACGAGCTTTTTTGACTTCGCCGTGTTTTCTGAACAGGCTGCGTGGAAAACTCCCTTTAACCAATCTGCCATTCCAGCAAGGTCAAAAGTCGGCACCCATCATGCCTTTTGTCGGGCTGTGCGACCCACTACAGGTTCTATCGACGTCTGAAAGGATTCACTATGTGCGCAGACTACTTTCAGCCACATCTGTTCGCCGTCGAGCAATGCCGCCAGGCGCAGCATCAGGTATTGCCGATCGGCCACCCATAACTCGGCTGCAAGCCTGGCATCGGCTTTTAAATCGCCAATGCGATCAAGCACCTGGCCAAGCAGGTTGCTGACGTAACCGGGGCGATTGTGGCCTGTAGCGGATTCGATGAGACTTTGCGCCATGAGTCCGGTGAGCACATGAAACCTGACGTTGCGGTGTATAACCCCATCCCGCACCAAACCGCCGGGGAGCTGGGCTTCCATGATATGCACGGCAAGCTCCTATCAAGATTTCGTTGGCTCGGTCGCCGCTTCGTCACGTTCCCAGCCTTCTTGCTCTAGCTTGATGGTCTGGATGCCGACGGTGTTAGTGGTGCCAGCGTCAAATTGCGGCAGTGCCTGGTATTCCGATACCCAGGCGCGTTTGACCAGGTAACTCATCGCCACCGAACCTTGCAGGTTGAGGACATTGATAACGATATCCTTACGGAAATTTACCAGCGACATCGCGGCATCTCCGTCGATGTTGTTCACCAGATTGGCCCATTGCTCGAATACCGGATCATGGGTCAATCCCTGTTCCAGGGTAATCGCCTCGTACTTGGTCCCGCCCGGCAGTTTGCGTACATGGGTCGGATCGCCCCCCGTGCGCCAGTCGACCGCCTCAGTGGTTTTTTCAGGCCGGCCACAGGCTGGCCGTCAATCAGGACTTGGAACTTGAAGGTGCTATACGGATCGTGGCGATGCGTATTCGCAGGAAACATTGGCGCAGCCATTACTATCTCCTTTTATCCCTGATTGACCTTCTGCTGAATGCGAACGATGACAAACTCGGCCGGTTTGAGCGGTGCGAAGCCGACAATGACAATGACCAGGCCTGCATCGATATCGGTCTGGGTCATGGTGTCCCCGAGTCCGCAGCGCACGAAATAGGCATCGGAAGCCTTTTCGCCCTGGAAAGCGCCAGCGCGAAACAGGCTATTCATAAAACCACCGATGTTGCCGCGCAACGAAGACCAGAGACGATGATCGTTGGGTTCGAAAACCGCCCATTGGATGCCGCTGTAAACGCTTTGCTCGATCATGATAGCGGTGCGCCGCACCGGTACGTAGCGCCATTCCGGGTCGGCCTTGGTGGCGAGTGTGCGCGCCCCCCAGATCACCCGCCCGCCGCCCGGCATATTGCGGTAGCAATTAACGCCGCGAGGATTGAGCTGATCCTGCTCGCTATCTTCGACGATGTATTCCAGGCCGGCGGCGCCAACCAGCCTGGCACCCATGCCAGCCGGCGCTTTCCATACACCTCGACGACCATCGATACGCGACCATATACCGGCAGCGAACGACGCGGGGCCGACCAGCAGAGTTTTAGCTGCGGTCGGGTTAGTTTCGACATGGTAAAAGGGATTGGCCACCTTGACCCAGGGGTAATACAGAACCGAATAGGACGACGACGGCAGCGATAATTTCGTGACCTTGTCCGCCTGGTCGAGTTCGTGGCTGGGTGGCGGATCGATGATCAGCATCCGACTTTTCATTTTCTGGCAATGCGCGAGGGTGGCGCTGATGATCTGGTTGCCGGAGCCGCCTTTATCCCAGTGCTGCCCCGGCACGACAATAATGCTGACGTCACGCACCTTGCGCAACACTCTGTCGTAGAAATTGGTGAAGTCGCTGGCGGTGGCTGGATTTTCCGAGCCACCGGTGAGTTCGATACCGAGTTTGTTCGAGCCAAGGGTCTCGACCGGGATGGCACGCGCGGTACCCTGTACGAGCGCGCGTCCCGCGATGAGGGTGCCGGTGTTCAGGCCGAGGATCGTACGCAGAGAGCTACCGCTGACCGCCAGCGAAGAGTTGCGGGCACTGCCGTAGCCGGACGTGAGTGTAAAGCCCCGTTCGGAAGCCGGAGTCGAGGTAAATGTACAGGTAAAACCCTTGTATGCGGCAATACCGGGATTGAGCGCTTGCACCGCATTCTGAATCGCGAGTGCGACGCGGTCACCGTCATCTTTGTTGGACGTGCCTTCCAGTCCTAGGTTTGCCTTCACTAGTGCAATGGTTTCCGCACCGTGGCCGTCGATGTTGACGATCAGGTCACCATCGACCAGGTTGCCGGTGAAATACCCCGCGCTACCGAAACTGGCCGGTGCTCCCGACCCTTTGAATACCGCTTTCTGCTTGTTATCCAGTCTCAACAACGTGGCGAGCGCACCTTCAGTGATTTCGAGCGTAGCCAGCGGTTTGTCGGCGGTAGTGGTCGGTTCTATCGATGTCAGTACGAAGTGGGCGGAGTTATACGTACATTTAAATTTCTGGTAAGCCTCTTCAGTGCCCAGCTTACGGACCTCGGTCTGAATTTCAAAGGCAACCGAATTGGCGTCGGTGACATGGTCAGCACCGGCCAGCGCGGAGGTAAAGGCTGCGGGGGTCAATCTGATCAGCTTCGGACCGAGGCCATTGATATTTATCGACAACGTCATCGGCGCGGTGATCGACGTCAAGAAAAAGTCGTTGACGGTCGACAGATCGCCACCGGTAAGCACTGCCGCCTGGTATTGTTCAACCGTTTTTTTCGGATCTGCGGCATCACCGAGCGACAGTTCGACATCTCTCGAGCGACCGTTAACCACCGACAGCGCATAATTGCTATCACCGGCACGCATACTCAGACCGGTAAAGTTCTCGTCGACAACGAATTCAAATTCCTGCGATTCATTCTTTGCTCGGTGCCCTATCTCAAGGTCAAAAGTCAGCAAATCCTGATCGGGTTTGACGATCCTGTAATAAACCGCATTCCCCCAGTCGCCTTTACTGGAAGCAGAGATGGTAAGCACCGGACTGGTAGTCGGAGTACCACCGGTACCCTCCCCATTGACTGTTGCCGACGCCGAGGATGAACCGCTGCCAGCAAGCCGGCAGATGAACGCGGACTTGCCGCCGTTTAAATAAAACGACTGCAGCGCAAAACCCATAGCGTCGCTTTCCGATGCGATATCACCGTAGAGATTGTTGTAATCGTCAAAGCTTTGTACTGGTTCGGCTTTCCCTACGGGTCCTTTCGTCGCCTTGCCGACAAATGCGGCAACCGAGGTCGCCACACCCTCGATCGGCTTCGAGCCGCTAGAGATTTCTTCTACGTATACTCCGGGATGTAAATATTCCATTGTGATACTCCACACCGACTAAATGGGTCTAACTACCATAAAGCTTGATGAAATTACCGCAACTGTTGCTAGCCTGTTTAGGCCTGACCCATTATCCCTGTTTGCTTGCTGGGATTCGTGCCAGGCTGTAAATGGTTCCGTGATTCATATTCTTGCGCTTCACAACTTTGCCTTCCCTCGCCAGTTGTTCGAGGGCCTGCTCTACCAGATCCGAATTAATATTTCTTTGAGCAGCTTCCATGCCCGTCGAGTTGCTTTTTAAATGACGCCATAGCGATTAAAGTCACCATGACTAAAAAGATACAATAAGTAGCGATATCTAGCGAGAGACAAAAATTCGATAAAACAGCTGAAAGCCCCGAATTGCGTGGCTTTGCGGTGTTTTTGAAGGTTTTACGAAAGGAGTTAAAACTGAAGATGGTGCCCGGAGCCGGACTTGAACCGGCAAGACCAGAAGCCGACGGATTTTAAATCCGTTGCGTATACCAATTTCGCCACCCGGGCAATAATCTTTGAAATGGAGGCTGGAGTCGGAATCGAACCGGCGTTAACGGAGTTGCAGTCCGCTGCATGACCACTCTGCCATCCAGCCAGATGACATTTCAAATACCAACTCTAATGTTATGAGTTGGAGCGGGAAACCGGATTCGAACCGGCGACCTCAACCTTGGCAAGGTTGCGCTCTACCAACTGAGCTATTCCCGCGTCTTACGTTGTGCTTGCGCTCAACGTGAGGCGTATTATAGAGAGATGCCCTGCCAAGTCAACACCCTATAACAACCTGTTTATACATGGGCAAAACAAAACAACAATTGCTTAAAAAGCAATCAGATATCGCGCACCAGCTCGCTCCATGAGGCTTTTAAATAGACCCACATGGACCACGCCGTCAGTAGCGCAGCGCTATAAAGCACCAACATCGCGGCATCGGCGAGAGCGCCATGCGGCTCAGCCAGCAACAGGAAGAATATCGCGCTCATCTGAAACCCGGTCTTGATTTTGCCCAGCATCGAAACAGATACATTGCCACGCTTGCCAATCTCCGCCATCCACTCACGCAGTGCCGATATTACCAGCTCTCTGCCGACGATCATCGCAGCAGACAGCGTCAAATACATGTCTGCGTAGCTTTCAACAAGCATGATCAAAGCCACCGCCACGGTTAATTTGTCGGCCACAGGGTCAAGAAAGGCACCAAAGGCGGTCGCTTGATTTAGCTTGCGGGCCAGATAGCCGTCAACCCAGTCGGTAGCTGCCGCCAAGGCAAACACACCGGCAGCGGCATAATTACTCCACTGGAGCGGCAAATAGAAGGCAACGACCAAACAAGGAATTAGCGCAATGCGCACCGTGGTAATGATATTTGGAATTTTCATGTATTTCCTAGCACCCCAGCGTCCCGCTGAATGCGGTGACCGCTAGTCCTGATGAAGATGGCTGTAGATCTCTTCAGCCATTGCGCGACCAATGGTAGAGACTTTTGCGATTTCTTCAATACTGGCGCGCTCTATTTCCTGTAAACCACCGAAATGCTTTAACAGCGCTTGGCGCCGCTTTGGCCCGACACCCGACAGTTCCTCCAATACCGACCTGCCGCGTTTTTTTGCGCGGCGAGCCCGGTGGCCAGCGATCGCAAAGCGATGCGCCTCATCTCGAATATGCTGCAGCAGATGCAGAGCGCCACTCCCCGAGTCCAGCACCCGCTCCTTCTGCCCCTGTTCGGTAATCAGGGTCTCGAAGCCCGCTTTGCGGGTCGTGCCTTTGGCGATACCAATAACGACGATCTCATTAATCTGTAGCTCTTCAAGCACGTTTAACGCCTGAGTCACCTGGCCTTTGCCACCATCGATCACCAGGACATCCGGCAGCCTGGCCGCATTGCATTTAAGCTTCTTATAACGTCGCTGCAGCGCTTCATGCATGGCCTGGTAATCATCACCGATGTCGGTCGTTTGGATATTAAAGCGTCGATAATCTTGCTTGCGCGGACCCTGCGCATCAAACACGACGCAGGATGCAACCGTGGCCTCCCCTGAAGTGTGACTGATATCAAAACACTCCAGCCGCTCCGGTGGCGCATCGAGCTCCAGCGCTTGTTGCAGCTCAATCAGCCGCTTCCTGACATCCTGGCGGCTAGAGACAAAACTATCGAGCTGCTGCACCGCATTG
>SDWN01000705.1 GCA_004195305.1 Neptunomonas sp.
CCATGGGCCAGAGCCGCCTCGGCCAGTGCTTCTGGGGTCGCCTGGTCGGCCAGAGTATCCATCTGGCGTGACTTGCTCATATCCCAGTTCTGGCAGAACTTGCAGGCCAGGTTGCAGCCAGCCGTTCCAAATGAGAGCACAGGGGTGCCGGGCAGGAAATGGTTGAGGGGTTTTTTCTCGATCGGGTCGACGCAGAAACCGCTCGAACGGCCCCAGCTATAGAGCATCACCTGTTGCTGTTCGCAGCCGCGGACAAAACACAGGCCGCGCTGCCCGTCATGGAGTTTGCAGGCGCGCGGGCAGACGTCGCATTGAATCCGGCCGTCCTCGAGGCGGTGCCAGTAACGGGTGGGCAGCGGCGTGCCGGGTGTCGGGGTGGATCGGTTGTCAGTAACCATCGCAATGCTCCGCTTAGGGTTACTTAGAGTATAGATGGCCAGCTCGACTTACCTCGTTTGATAGTTAACCGAGTGTTAAGCCCAAAAAAATACTATTCTGGATAAATATATCGCATCTGTTTGGGCCTCATCCTACGTGGATCGATTGGCTATACACGCGCTGGGCGCTGTCGGGCCTTATCGATCAGGAGCCTGTCGGGTTACGTCCGGCAAGTTTCTGGGCAAGCGGTATGCATCAACGTATTGAACTAAAACAGGAGGGTTAGGGAGATGGCTATTCGATCAGCGGCTGTCGCCGGTATTTTTTACCCAGAGATTGGTCAAGAGCTGCAGCAGCAGGTTGATAACTACTTAGCAGGTAATACTACCCGCGGTTACACTCCACAGGCTCTGGTGGTACCGCACGCAGGCTACAAGTACTCTGCGGCTATCGCAGCCAATGCTTATCAGTTGCTTAAGCCGTATGCGCAGCGCATTAAACGCGTGGTTTTACTAGGACCTGCGCATCGCGTGGTTCTGGATGGTCTGGCGCTGCCTGAGTCCGAGCGCTTTGCGACCCCTCTGGGGGAGATCAGTATTGATGCCGAGCTGGCATTGAGGGTCAGTGCGTTACCACAGGTGCAGTATTCAGAGCAGGCGCATGCTCAGGAGCATTGCCTGGAAGTACAGCTGCCTTTTTTGCAGCGCTTAATCCCCCAGTTTACGCTCCTGCCTCTGGTAGTGGGGCGCTGTTCAGCTCAGGAGGTCGTTGAGGTGCTGGAGCGGGTCTGGGAGGAGGATGACACTCTGGTGGTGTTCAGTTCAGATCTAAGCCATTACCTGAGTTATGCCCAGGCCAGACAAACCGATAACCAGACCTGCGAGCAGTTGTGCGCGCTCCAGGGGCCACTCCATGGAGAACAGGCGTGCGGCAGTTACGCGCTTAATGGTTTGATCGCGCTAGCACGAAAACGCGGTTTACATATCGAGTTACTGGATCTGCGCAGCTCTGGGGATACCGCTGGCGACAAGCACAGGGTGGTTGGCTATGGCGCCTTCGCCGTCTACTGAGGTAGTAATAGCGGTACCTGCTGCTGAGGTGGTAACAGCTGTTCCTACTGATGGGGTTTCAGCGCCATCTACTGAGGTAGTAATAGCGGTACCTGCTGATGGGGTTTCAGCGCCGTCTACTGAGGTAGTAACTGCGGTACCTGCTGATGGGGATTCAGCGCCATCTACTGAGGTAGTAACTGCGGTACCTGCTGAGGTCCGACGTCAGCTGCTGCAGATTGCCCGCGCAGCGATCACTCGGCAGCTCGAGCCGCATCTTCAGGCCCCGGACGTCCAGCCCTTGGTGGCGGATTGGAACCACCCGGTGGCCTGCTTTGTGACCCTGCATGAGGCTGATACGCATCGCTTGCGGGGCTGTATCGGTACCTTGGAGGCGGATCTGCCGCTGCCGCAGGCGGTCGCTTATTTTGCCCAGCAGGCCGCCTTTCACGATCCTCGCTTTACGCCTTTAGCGCTTGCTGAATTGGCCGCCACCGAGATCGAGATCTCGGTATTGTCACCATTAACGGCACTGCGCGTTGAATCTGAAGCTGAACTGCTGCAGCGGCTGAACCCCGGCATTGATGGGCTAGAGTTACAGGCCGGTGTCCACCGGGCGACGTTCTTGCCCCAGGTGTGGCAGCAGCTGCCCGAGCCGCAGCGATTTGTCGCGCAGCTGAAGCACAAAGCGGGTCTTAGCCCGGATAGCTGGGGTCAGGATTTTCGCTGGTGGCGCTTCAGTGTCCTGTGTTTTTCTGAATCAGGCCTGACTTCTGAGCCCTAAACCAGGCACTCTGACTCCTGTTCACTAAACCAGGCCCCCTGAACAAGTCATAGGGCGGCCTAGGTTATGCGTCTTTTGGCTGCCTCAAACTCGGACCCAACAAGCACACGCACCATCACTAAACACTCATACCGAGTACGCACCATCCAAGTGCTTTTCTAGACTGCGCAGCAGCATCCGAGCGCATTTCCTGCCCGACAAAACAACATAACCTATTTACCATCAGGGTCTTGAGTGACAAAAATCAACATGGCATGCATCCTGCTAAATCAACATAACGAGGACTGATCGACAGACCTATATATAGAAATAAACAGTGCGGAGTGATGCATGAATAAACCAGCAGCCATGAGCAGCCAGACAGGCACAACAAAGCTAACTGTGATCGTTGTCGGTAACGGCATGGTAGGGCATCAGTTTATTGAAAGCCTGCTCGCGAGCGACTGCAGCGCGAAGTACCAGATCACCACCTTCAGTGAAGAGCCCCGGGTCGCCTACGACCGGATGCACCTGACCGATTTTTTCAAGACCCGCAGCGCCGAACCCCTGGCCATGACCACATTGGAAACCTACCAAAGCCAGGGCGTCACTGTGCATCTGGACGACAAGGTGGTCGCCATCGACACCGCGGCCAAGACGGTGACCTCGGCCCGGGGCGAGATCCTGAGTTACGACAAGCTGGTGCTGGCCACCGGATCGTACCCGTTCGTGCCGCCGATCGAGGGCAACGACCGTGACAACTGCTTCGTCTACCGCACCATCGAGGATCTGCAGATGATCACCGCGGCGGCCGAAGCCGGAGCCAGGATCGGTGCCGTGGTTGGCGGCGGATTGCTGGGGCTGGAAGCGGCCAAGGCGCTCAAGGATCTGGGGCTCGAACC
>SDWN01000707.1 GCA_004195305.1 Neptunomonas sp.
GTTGGATATCAGCCAATCTCTGGACAACGCCCTGTTCGACGAAGTGGTTTCACTGCTGGCAAACGGTAGGCGCTAATCGCACCCAAACTTTCTGCTTTTCAAAATGGCCATAATTGCGAGATCGATTTAACGCTTATCAATAGGTGGTTGGTGACCATTAATGTGATTTCCCTTTATGTTAAGTCAGGCTTTCTGATTATCTTTCAGAGGCCTTTTCTTGCCACTGACGAGCATCTGACTTGCTAACGCCCAGCCCATTCACCCAATGCAACGATTGATCGTGAAGGTCGTTGTTAACCTCTGCAATGAACGCCTCATGATCACCAGCATCAACCGAATCTAGATGCCTTCGGATACACGATACCTGCAGCTCATCATGCAGGTCATGCTCTAGAATTTCGCGTAAAACGTCACGGCGCTGGGACCGGTATTTGATCCGGACTTCGTTGATACCGATCATTTGCGCTTGCACGTCATAACTCATGCACGATCGCAGATATGCCTCACGGTACAGTGAAGCCAACAAAGTGGGATCATTGAGCTCATACACACCCAATATCGCGGTTATATAAACAGAGGCGTCAACGTCGTTAAACGATAACGGCGCCATGTTCTCCTTAACCAAAGGGATGTTGCAAGCCAGGCGTGATGTACGCTTATTTACATCAATGAACGGCTGCAGGTATGAGAGATGCATCAATAAGAAAAAACTCTGTTCAATGGGATGCTCTATCGCCGCCGCCTTGTCACAGATCATCGCGAGCAATGGCTCCAGTTGCTGGTTTGTATCAAGTGGGGTGTAGGCAGATTGACCGATTCGAACCCAGTCATTCCGAACGTGGCCAGAGTGCGTCCGATCCGCTAACAGCCCATCAGATAACAGGTAATGCAGTGTCTTAATCGCCTCGACAGATGGCGAAAGATTGGGGCCTTGATCCACTAAGTATCGAATAGCTTCCTTGTGGTTAAGGATCATGACCTGCTCTTCGGTGATTTTACCATCGGCGATTTTCCCGTGAAGAACCAGCGCTTCGGTATCCGCCCGTGAATACGTATTGCCTTCAAGTCGTGATGAGTTATATGACAGATCGACGAGTAACCGATCGTAAATCTTACGCGCAAAGGTACCTGCAATCGCCTGGTGTTCGCGTCGGCCTTGGTTCATTAACTCCGTGCGTACTGATTCCGAGAGAAGGTAGGTTTTGTTGGGGGTGTATCTTTCCAGCCAGGCTTCGTTGTAAGAGACAGGTTTACGCTCAAACACAGGTTTCGATAGGTACTCAGAGGATGAATCGATTGTGTCGTGCGCCTCTGAATAACGGGCACCTTTATTTTGACCTGTCTTTTGAACTAGGCCGTTGTCCGCCATATCCTGAAGCCAGCGCCGTAGCGTGCGATCAGAAACGGGGGCAGGTAAGTTCGCGGCCAGATAGGATAGAGATATAGGCTCTATCTGGTCCCGAAGCACGTTTAAAACGATTTCATGTTTTGGGCTAATGCCTGGCATACGCGTGGCCGATAAAAACGAGATAATGGCCAATATAAGCACCAAAATGGCCGATAAGCAATCTTTATGGCCGGTAAGTAACTATATTTGGCCGATAAAAAACTCATATGGCCGATAGACAACTGATCCTTGGAGCCTGTAAATAATTCTGTGTAACTGCCAGGATTTAAATGTAATCAACCAAGCGGCCTTTTCGAGCTCGATGATAAATTGGGTTAAAGCTTTCCAATTTCTGATCGGCATCGTCCATTGATGTCGACCCACTCGTACAAGCTGACCCGCTTCGCTGCGAGCTCTTGAGTTTGTCTATAAATTTCAATTTCGCTCATGTGTTACCTTCACAACACTTGCCACAAACGGTCACAGATCTTACGTCCGCTTTATATATGGATTCCATCTTAGATAGCAGGCTATACCTGCAGTTGCTAACGGTCTGGAGTGGGCCACGAGATGACATGCTTCACTGATCAACATACCCACCACTACTGATCAATATCCACGAAACGGGTGTATCAAAGAAAAAAGACTACCCATCTTGGTCTGGTTGTAATCGTCGTGTTTGTAACGCGCCACCCCTTGTCCTGCCTGCGGTTATTTTCTTTTCGTCGAGTGTGGCGAGACTAGGTTACATGGGCTGCGGGACTTTTCCGACAGCCTCAACGCCTTTGCTATTGCTTTGTGTTCAACGAACTCTGAACCGTTGTCGGCGGTGATCGTTCTCACGGTTGCCGCATAAGGCTCTTACCGGCACTCATTTCACACCTATCAGGTGTCCGCTTAGGGCAACCTCAGACCGCTTATGATGATTCTTTTTTTCATCCCATACCCGCTCGCAAGAATAGATCGGCGGCATCATGGCGGAGCTCCGTGGATAATCAGAAAGTTTTAAGCGCAGCAGATGATCCGTTCATCGACCAGAGGCTGGCAATCCCCATCCGCCAGCGTAGCGGCGATAGCATTAAGCACCTGCCACTTTTTCGCACACCAGCTAGGCGATAGCAGAATTCCGGCATCGGCGGTTCCGGTGAGCCGGTGAAACACCAACTCGGGAGGGCTCCGGCGAACGACCTCGACGCAGGCTTCGACGTAAGCATCGAAAGAAACCCCTTGATACAGCCCCTGCTTCCACTGCCGCGCCAGCTGCGTGCCCTTGACGATATGCAGCGGGTGCAGCTTCATCCCCTGCGTTTGTTTACTTCCCGCACAGAGATCCATCACCCGGTCGAAACTGGCGACACTGTCCCAGGCGGTCTCGCCCGGCAGACCGACAATCAGGTGAGTGCAGACCTGCAGACCACGCGCATTGGCCCGATGTATGGCATCTTCGTATTCTGCCCAGCCATGGCCTCGATTAACCCGCTCCAGGGTCTGATCATTGGCCGACTGCAGCCCCAGCTCCAGCCACACCTCGTGCCCTTGATCCTGATAGGCCGCCAGCAGGTCCAGCACCGGATCGGGGACACAATCGGGACGGGTACCCACCGACAGGCCGATCACATCGGGTTCGGTTAGCGCGTCGTCGTAGAGCTGTTTAAGGTAATCAATATCGGCGTAGGTGTTGGTGTAAGCCTGAAAGTAAGCC
>SDWN01000710.1 GCA_004195305.1 Neptunomonas sp.
AGGATAAAGTCGACAATCAGCGCGATGATAATGGTGATCGCCGTCAGCAGTCCCATGTCGGAGTTGATTTTAAAGCTGGACAGCGACAGGACCATAAAGCCAGCAGCAAGGACCAGGGTGGTGATCCATAGCGCCTTACCGACACTGTGAAAAGCATAGACTAGCGCTTCGCGGGTGGCATTGCCGCGTTGGCGGCGGGCGTACAGGTACTTGCTGAGAAAGTGGACGGTGTCATCGACGACGATACCCAGGGTCATGGCGGTTACCACCGACAGCGCTAAGCCCACTTCTGAGACCCAGATCCCCCAGATTCCGAACGCGATTCCTGCCGGTACCAGGTTCGGTGCCAGGCTCAGAACTCCCAGTTTCCATGAGCGCAGCGCGAACCCCAGCAGGACTGAAATGAGTACCAGTGCGGTCAGGGTTCCGATCAGCATGCTATGGATGTTGCGCTTGCCGATGTGCGAGAACATCAGCGGCGTACTGGCGATGACCCCTTTCACCACGGGGATATTGGTCTCCATCCAGGTGTAGGCACGCTGCTCCAGATCCAGCATCTGGTTGCTGCTGAGGTTATGGTAGCTGGCCACGATCCGAATGGCTGACTTGTCGATGTTGATCTGGTTGTTCAGGTCCAGGCCGTAGGGTAGCGACATCTCGTACAGCAGCAGGTACTGGGCAGCCAGTTCACGTGATTCAGGGAGTCGGTAGTAGCTTGGATCATCACCATGCATGTTGCGATTAAGGCGTTTCATGGTGTCGCTCAGGCTGTTGACATGCACCGTTTCGGGCTGTTGCAGCAGCCACTGCACCAGCCGGTCGGTGGCTTGCAGAAACACCGGGTTGCTGATGCCGCCGCTTTCACCCGCGCTCAGCTCGAACTCCATCATCGCCATTCCGGTCAGGTGCTCGTTACTGAAGTCAGAGGCGACCCGGAACGGGATACTGTGATCAAAATATTCAACAAAATTATCGTTAAGCTCATTGCGGGGGATCTGGCTAACGGTGACCACGATGACGGCAAGGGAACTCCACAGCAGGATGCGTCGGTTACCGATGACAAACTGTGCGATGCGATCCATCAGGCTTTGGCTGTTCTTGGCTTGCGGGGTGACCTTCAGAGGGAGGATCGCCAGCAGCGCCGGCAACAGTGTCAGCGCCAGGATGCAGGCGAGTGTCACACCGATGGCGACAATGTTGCCCAGGTCGGCGAAGGGCGGTGAGTCGCTGAAATTCATACTCAGAAAACCGATCGCGGTGGTGGCGCTGGTGAGAATGACTGGCTGGGTATTGATGCGCAAACTGCTGATCAGGGCCTGTTTACGCGCCACCCCGGAGCGCATCTCATGGTAGAACGTACTCAGGACATGGACGCAGTCGGCCACCGCCAGGGTCAGGATGATAATGGGTGCCGCGGCGGAGGGTGCGGTCAGGTACATCCCACTCCAGCCTGCCAGGCCCAACGCTCCGGCGATGCTGGTGATGACAATGACCAGAGTGGCGAGCAGGCCGCTGACGGTTCGAACCAACACCCCGATCAGCCCGAGCACCACCAGGAACATCAGTGGAACCAGGGTTTTGCTGTCGTTGAGGGAGGCTTCAGAAAAGGTGTTGTTCATCATGACCATGCCGGTCAGGTAGACATCCAGGTCGGGGTGGCGCTGGAGTAACTGATCACGGATGTTACGCACCTCGGCAACCACCTCGGGTGTCTCTTCAACCAGATTGATGCCGGGAAAGTGGATGCTGGCGTTAACGGCCGCTACCGACCCGTCGGTGGACACCAATCGGTGCACCAGCAGCGGCTCGCTCAATGCCACCTGTTTGATACGAGCGATCTGCGCCGTATCCAGCTTGGCGGGGTCCAGCACCAGATCCTCAACAATTAAGTCATCCTCTTCTGCAAAGGTGTGCTGGAAGTTGGTGATAGAATCGACCCGGGTTGAATAGGGTAACTGCCAGCTTTGCGTGGTTAGCCAGTCGAGAGCTTGCAGGGTGTCAGGAGTAAAGATATCACCCTTCTTCGGCACTAAAATAAATAGCACATTGTCGCTCTTGGCGAAGGTTTGTTGCATCCGCTCAAAGGTCTGCAGTTGCGGGTTATCTTGACCAAAGAAAACCCGGTAATCACTTTTGAAAACCAGTTTTTGGGCGCCATAGGTGGCCATTGCAATCAGTGTGAGCAATAGCAGTGTAACCAGATAGCGTTGGCGGATCAGGCCTCGGTAAAACGTGCCCATAGGTTTTCCTGAAATCCTGTGCTGAATAGGTGGCTGGAGTAGAATAGACGCTTCTTAAAACAACATTATAAGACACGTATAGAGTGGATTAATCAATGAAAAAAACCATCAGATTAGCTGGCATGCGAGTACCGCAAGTATCACCCCTGTTAGCTTAACCCAGGATGAGTGGAACCACTTCCTGGTAACGGCTAATCCTGCCGGTTAATAGGTTGGTGCATGGATGCGCCCCCGGTTAATAGGGTCGTGTTGTGGCTAGATCGAATATCGCAGGTTGTGGACAGGCCTTACCGGTAGCTCAGTGCTGCGGACCCGTGTGTTGTTGCGCTTTCCAATCCTGCAGGTTAACGACCTCTGCCGCTCGGGCGGATTTGAGGGGGGCATGGGGGCACGGGTGTTTTAACTGCCGGTCAAACTCTAGCCATTTGGACGAGAGTTGATAGAGGCTATCGTGCATCATCCCGGACACCGTGATCAGCCCCGCTAAGGGGGTTTTTGCTCGGCTGAGCACCATGTCGACACGGTTTTGTACCGCAGTAAGGCGGTGTTGGTGGTTGCGGGGAGCCGTGGCGATAAACGACTGACAAAACGATTGGCGGAATCTCTCAAAGGCATCAGGATCATCCTGGGCCAGCGTCACGAGTTGCTCAAATTCGGGGAGCGACAGCATAAATTAACCCCCATGTTGCGCGTTAGGTTGTTGCTACGTTTGCAGGCTCCTTAGGCAAGGTCTCTATTCAGTCCTTTAAAGAAGTGTAGCCCTGAATATTTATTTTAGGTAATTATAAGTGTCCACAAATGATTAAAGACAATAAGGTCTGGGTTTGTTATGAGGTGCGTATAGGGTG
>SDWN01000935.1 GCA_004195305.1 Neptunomonas sp.
GTGGAGTCGTTTGACGCATACAGAGGCTACGAAGCTGACGAAGAGGTGGGCTAGCGCTGTGCAGCGCATGGATTGCTGCTAGACAGGTTGTTGAAAATCTACCTGCGTTGCCGATACATCGTTAAAAACGACCTCAAAATGCTCATTTATAGCTATAAACTGCGCTTTTTCGGTCGTTTTTGCCTAGTCTCGGCGGCCTCGCTAACGCTTTTCAATAGCCTGCTAGATAGCCCATTCTGCTGCGCCATGTATTGCACGCTTAGCCGAGGAAGGTGCGGGTATCCTCGATCACTTCGCTATGCGGCAGTTCGACCCGTCTCAACAGCTCTCTTTCCGTTCCTTTTGTATCAAAAAGGGCTAGTGAGAACAGCTGCTCTGAGATCTGATATTGGATTAAGTAGTGTTCCTTTTGAAACTGAATGCTGAAGCTGCCGCCTGCTTCCGCTTCGCTGTTGGGCTCGGTGGTTATCTTTGTGTGGTGGTGGTCTAGTTTCTTGAAGCTGGTGCCAAGCAATTGATTTAGTATGTAATCATGCATGAGTGATTTCTGGGATCTTCGTCCTTTAGAGTGGTCTTTTATTTGATAGCTAAAGCCCTTGCTCTGCACGTCGTAGCGAAGTCTGGTGCCGGTTACCGCGTTTTTAAGAATAACTCTTAGCCGGTCTTGAGTGATTTTTCCTTCTGTGGGCCGCCAGGCTTCCCAGGAAGAGCGGGGCGAGAAGGGCTCTTGGATCTCAATGATCTGCATGCATTGTTCACGAAATACGTCCGGATCGGCTTCGTGTTTATAGCGCCAGTAGTTGCCGGTCCGGGGTTCAAAGCCCGCATAACCCTGGGCTCCAGACTCGGCAATGTTGATTCCGGTCTCGTTGAGATCATTGGTCGATTGGTCGGTCAGAATTACACCTTCGCTAACTTCGGCCCATTCGATCCGCTTGTCGAAAAGCTCGCCACAGCGGTATCTTACTCGCAAGCCCGCTTCAGGGAGGTCCTCAGGCTTAAGGTGAATCATTACGTGCGCAACCATACAGCTACCTCTACACGGATCGTGTTAAAACGTTAGTACAGAATAGTCATAATATTAGCAATCGTATAGCCAAAAAGGTTACTGGTCACTCCTGTGCCGGTTCCGGTGCTCGTCAAATAGAGTAGCTGAAAACAATGCTTTTCCCCGCCTAACTGATTAAGATAGCGTGGCTGAATAACTGGAGGTTTGCAGGTGGAAAAAACGATTCGAGTAATGCTGGTCGATGATCATGAGATCGTACGTGCCGGGTTCCATCGATTGCTGGACAGTGCTGAAGGGATTACGGTTGTTTGCGAGGCCTCGAGTGGCGATGAGGCGTATCACCAGTACCAGAAACATATGCCCGATATGGTTGTTATGGATCTGCTGATGCCACCCGGAGCGGGCGGGCTTGATGCGATACAGCGAATAAGAGCCGTGCACCCGAAGGCGCGAGTGCTTGTGCTGACGGTGCAGGAGTGCGACCCCTATCCTGCCCGGGTTATGCAGGCGGGGGCCAAAGGGTATCTGACCAAGCGCTGCGCGCCTGAAGAGTTGATTGAAGCGGTTCGCCAGGTAAGCGAGGGTAAGGAGTTTATTGCAACGCAGATTCAGCAGCAGCTGTCTAATAACAGCGGAAGTGGCTCGCTGCTCAACTTGCTGACCAAGCGAGAGCTGCAGGTATTTACCCTGCTGGCGGGAGGTCAAAGCTCTTCGCAGATTGCGGATGCGATGTATATCAGTCAAAAAACAGTGCACGCGCACCGTTCCAATATTATGAATAAGCTCGAACTTGACAAGACTTCCGATATTATTCACATGGGCATTCGGCATGGCATAGTCGAGGCTTAAGGCTGTTTGGCATGCCCGCTACGCGTAGCAGGAGTGCTCATATGACCGGTCAAGGCGGAACGTATTAGTATTGACCTCTGACTCTATTTGTCGAGGGTGAGTCGAATCGTTCTTAGGGTGGTGGTGTACCTTGGTCTCGCTATGCGGCGCATCATGCTCCTGTCTTGTGGCTATCTTGCTCATCTGTCTCCTGAGTCACATACTGTCATTCAGCGGGGCCGCGGGTAGCGCCTAATCATGCGGCAGAAGCGTTGCAATCTCACTGTTGTCCCGGCAAGCCGGTGTTTTTTGTATCAGCCGCCCTTGGTCAGATGTACAGGGTCGAGCAGTGCCCTGAGCTGCGCCTCGTCCATACCGGTGACCTCTAGCGCCACCTCCAACACCGGACGATTTTCGGCGTAGGCCTGCTTGGCGATGGCGGCCCCCCGCTCGTAACCAATCACCGGGTTGAGGGCGGTTACCAGGATCGGGTTGCGGGACAGGGCTTCTTCAATCCGCGGGGTATTGACCTCAAAGCCCTGGATCGCCTTGCTGGCCAGCAGCAATGCGCTGTTGCTCAGCAGCTCCAGGCTCTGAATCAGGTTGTGGGCCACCAGAGGCAGCATCACATTGAGCTGAAAATTCCCGGACTGGCCGGCCAGGGTGATCGCACTGTCATTACCGATCACCTGACTACAGGCCATCGCCACCGCTTCAGGGATGACCGGATTGACCTTGCCCGGCATGATGCTGCTGCCCGGTTGCAGTGCTGGGAGGCTCAATTCCGCCAGCCCCGCCAATGGCCCGCTGTTGGACCAGCGCAGGTCGTTGCAGATCTTGATCAATGCCACCGCCAGCGTCTTCAGCTGGCCGCTTAGCTCCACGGCAGTATCCTGGCTGCTGAGGGCCGCGAAGTGGTTGTCCGTCACCTGCAGCGGCAATCCGGTCTGCCGCTCGAGCTCGGCACAAACATTTTCGGCGAATCCTGCCGGCGCATTGACTCCGGTGCCCACGGCCGTACCGCCGATGGCCAACTGATGCAGTCGCGGTTGCACCGAGTACAGCCGTTGCTGGCTTAGGTGTACCTGAGCCAGCCAGCCGCCCAGTTCCTGGCCGTAGGTGACGGGCAGCGCGTCCATCAGGTGGGTGCGACCGGTCTTCACCACCCCGGCCAGCTCCCCGATCCGGTTTTCCAGTACCCGCGCCAGATGATCCAGCGCCGGCAGTAGCCGGTCGTTCAACAAC
>SDWN01000938.1 GCA_004195305.1 Neptunomonas sp.
GATTCCATACTCATCGTTATCACTCCTTAAATGCGAGAAAGCCACTGCGTAACAATGGCTCTCTGAAAATTGAATAGACTGTTAACGGATCAGTCCGATTGACGTCAACGGCGATCCGTTACGTTTGCATCAGGTCCGTTGCGCACCGTGATACAGCCGCACCACATGACGCGCCTCGGCAAAGAACAGCCAGCGCTCCACCAGCAGACCGACAATAACGCTCAGCATCGCCAGCAACGCCAGGCTGCCGCCATCGACGCTGATCACGATAAAGGGCACGGCGAAGGCCAACAACAGCATCAGTCCGCGTAGCCGCAACAATTTATCGGCCCCGGCTTCGTAGCCAAATTCGTTGGTCAGGAACGTATCCGAGCTATGCCCCGAGTCCAGCAACCGTACCTTGGCCTGGCTAAAACCGGTGGCGGTGTTGATGGTCGAACCGGCGGGCTTGCCGATCCAGAACAGGTAGATCAGCTTGACGCTGGCCCCCAGCAGCAGCAGACCCAGCCCCACTCCTTGTAACAACGCCGAGACACTGCCCTGCACCACGACCTGAACAGCGGCCAGGCACAGCGCCCCGGACATCAACCCCAGCGCCAGGTAGTTCAACGGCGTCAACGAGGTGCACCACTGGCGGATGGTCTTGAGACTGGCGTAGATCATGCTGGTACAAAACAGCGTCACCATTGCCAGTGTTACTGCAACCAAACCACTCACCAGGGTAACCAGCGCAGCCACGCCGCCAAGCTCCTCGGCAAACAGTACCGAGCCGAGGTAGATGAGCGCAAACGGGTAGAACAACACCGCAAACACCGCCTCGCGTGACAGCCAGGAGGTCTTGAAACGGCTAAACGCACGCCAAGCGTTCTTGGGGTTAGCCAAGTGTAAGGTAGATGACATCAGCCCGCCGGTAATCAGCGCCAGCGCTAACACCCCGGCACTGAGGATCATCGACGTCTGTTCGATCTGGCCGACACCAGCCAGGTGCGCCAGCACCAGCAGCGCGAACAGGCCATAGCCAGCGCCCGATGCCACGGTAAAGATTAGTACGGAGAATGCGGGATGCATGATTCATCACTCCTGATATTTTATATTCGAGCGGGCGTTCATTACCCAATAATGTAAGGCTTTCACCCTCCCCTCCGATGTACGCGAAGGAGAGAGTGACAGCCAAGACCAGCAGTCGATTAACGAGCAATCACCTTGTTGGCCCAACCCTTGAGCGATCCCAACACCGAACTCTTCGGTACCTCGTAGGTCTCCACCACTGGCTTGTTGCGCGGCGGAAGGTACGAATTGGTAGGGTTGTAACCCAGCTCGGGCATCAGCGCTTTACCACCGCGCTCGCGCACGGCGATGCTGACCTCGGAGTTCGGATCGTCAAAATCACCGAACAGCCGCGACTTGGTCGGACAGGTCAGCACACAGGCGGGCTTACGCTCGTCTTCAGGCAGCTTCTGGTCGTAGATCCGATCCACGCACAGGGTGCACTTCTTCATCGTGCCCTGCTGCGGGTCCAGCTCACGAGCGCCGTAAGGGCAAGCCCAGGAGCACAGATTACAACCCATGCACTTGTCCTGATCGACCAGCACGATGCCGTCCTCCTCACGCTTGTAAGACGCACCGGTGGGGCAGACCGTAACGCAGGCGGCATCTTCGCAGTGCATGCACGACAGCGGCATATTGACGGTCTTGGAGTTGGGGCTATCGTCCACCTCGTAGGTGCGGATCCGGTTCAGCCAAGCGCCGCTCGGGTCTTTTCCGTACGGGTTCTCATCCGACAACGGCCCCACCGTACCCGAGGTGTTCCACTGTTTGCAGGCGGTGGCACAACCGTGACAGCCAACACAGGTATCCAGGTCAATCACTAATCCGAGCTTCATGATTTTTTACTCCCGCTACCCTGTTCGCCCCGGGTCAGGATATCTTTGAGCGAACGCTTGATGTTGACGTTCTTATGGGTGGCATAGCTAATCATCGTCGGTGATGCTTTGGCCCCCGGCAGCGGCTTGATCGCATCAAACTGCGGCCAGCTACCCGTCTCGCCGTTCGTGACCGGCGTCAGCTTGACCCGCAGATCGTACCAGGCCGCCTGGCCGGTGATCGGATCGGAGTTGGTGAGACCATCGTGAGCATCGCCCTTCTGCGGCAACAGCTCCGAGATTAGATGGTTCATCAGGAACGCTTCTGTGGCCTCGTTAGCATCCTTGTCCAAGCCCCAGGCACCGGGCATTTTTCCGATCGCATTCCAGGTCCAGACGGTCTGCTCGTTACAGCCTTCCATCAACTTCACCTGCACCCGGATTTTGCCGTGGTGGGATTCGACCCAGACCCAGGACTCGTCTTCGATGCCCTGTTTTTCAGCCGCCAGCCGGTTGATGAATAGGAAGTTCTTGTTAGTGATCTGACGTAACCAGGCGTTCTGACTGTCCCAGGAGTGATACATATGCATCGGCCGCTGGTTAACCGCGTGGAACGGGTATTCCTCGGGATCGATGCGCTGCTCCTCGATCGGCACATAATGGATCGGTAACGGATCGAAGTACTTGGTCAGGCGCTCTTTATGCTGCGGCTCGGTCGGTTGAGGACCGTCGTAGAGGCCCTGCCCCGCCAGACGAAACTTCTGCAGCGTCTCACTGTAAAGTTCGATCACGATCTGGTCGGTTGAGCCAACCCAACCGGCATTTTTGGCCAGCGTCATGTAATCAAGATTAGCGTGGCGCATGTAACGCTCGTTGGGTGCCAACTTAAACTCGAAGAAACCCTCGTTCTTCTCGTAGGCTTCCCACTGCTTGGGGTTGGGTTCGCCGCGCAGGGGTTGGTCGCCATCCTTACCGCGGTACCCCGCCAGAAAACCGATTCCCGGCTCTTTTTCGAAGTTAACGATGAAATCCTTATAGCCCTCGTACTTGCGCGATCCATCTTCGTTGGTGAAGGCCGGGAACTTGAGCCGCCCGGCCATATCGACCATCACCTCCTGCCAGGAGCGTACATCACGCCCCGGCGTGAGGGTTGAATCGATCACCGGCAGTCGCACCGAATCGCAGGCCGCATCGGGCTCGGAGATCGGCCGATC
>SDWN01000239.1 GCA_004195305.1 Neptunomonas sp.
CGTTCGCCTAAGACAGGGGTCATTCCTTGGTAGGAGCGGATTTTCATGCGGGGCGGCCTCCATGTAGACTGTGCGCTTTGTTAACGAAGATCAGGGTTAAGAGTGCGTCGCTATTCTACTCCAATCTGTCGCTAACCCAATCTGTCGTTAACATAGGACTGCGGATTTATCATGAGAGTGATCTATGCCTAACCCGCCGCTAACGTATGACCGCGAATTTATCATGAGAGTGACCTATGCCTAACCCGCCGCTAGCAGATGACCGCGAATGCATCATGAGAGTGATCTATGTCTAACTCGCCGCTAACGTATGACCGTGAATTTATCATGAGAGTGATCTATGCCTAACTCGCTGCTGCAGCACCACGACTTTCCGCCGTTTGCACGGATTACCCCCGCCGCCATCGAGCCTGCGTTCGATCAGTTGTTGGCGGAAGCCAGGGCGGAGCTGGAGCGACTGCTCGATAATCCTCCCGCCGGTTGGGCGTTGATTCAGGCGCTGGAGACGCTCGCCGACAGGATTAATCAGGCCTGGTCGCCGGTCAGTCATATGAATGCGGTGGTTAACAGTGATGCGTTGCGTCAGGCCTATAATGCGGTACTGCCAAAGCTCACACAGTACTACACCGAGCAGGGTCAGAATGAGCGTCTCTACGACGCCTATCGGCAACTGGCAGACAGCGAGGAGTTTTCCCAGCTGGACCTGTCCCAGCAGACTCTGGTTAACCATGCGTTGCGCGATTTTCATCTGAGCGGCATCGATCTGCCCGCCGAGCAGCGACTACATTATGGCGAGCTGAAACAGCGCTTATCCGAACTCTGTAGCCGCTTCTCGGAGAACGTCCTCGATGCCAGTAACGCCTGGAGCAAACAGCTGGAGTCTGTGAGTAATCTCAGTGGCTTGCCCGAGAGCGCGATCGCAGCGGCGCGGCAGGCGGCGGAAGCCAAGGCGCTGCCGGGGTATCGGCTGACGCTGGATTTTCCCTGCTACGCGGCGGTGATGACCTACGCCGATGATCGGGCCTTGCGGCGGGAGGTGTACGAGGCGTTCGTGACTCGCGCCTCCGATCAGGGACCTGGTGCCGGGCAGTGGGATAACAGCGCTTTGATCGATGAGATTCTGGCGCTGCGCTTTGCTCTGGCGCAGCTGCTGGGGTATGCCAACTATGCCGAGTATTCGCTGGCCACCAAGATGGCCAGCAGCACCGATCAGGTGGTCGACTTTCTGCGTGATCTGGCCCGCCACAGTCTACCGATGGCGAGGCAGGAGTTTATCGAACTGGGTGAGTTTGCGCGCCAGGCCGGTTGTCCTGAGGATCTGAGTGCCTGGGATGTCGGTTATTACGGCGAAAAGCTACGCCAGCAGCGCTATGCCCTGTCGCAAGAGGAGCTGCGTCCCTATTTTCCCGTGAGCACAGTACTGCCCGGGTTGTTTGCCATCAGTGCCCAGTTGTTTGATATCGAGATCCAGGCTCAACCTGCGACCGGGCTATGGCACGCCGATGCGCAGTTGTTCCGGATCTGCCGGGCAGGCGCGCCGATCGGCTATTTTTATCTGGATCTGTACGCCCGTGAGCATAAACGTGGCGGCGCCTGGATGGATGAGTGCCGGGTGCGGCGGCTCCGTGAGGACGGTTCTATGCAGCTGCCGGTGGCTTATCTGGTGTGCAACTTTACCCCGCCGGTGGGCGAGCAACCGGCGCTGTTGACCCACAACGAGGTGACTACGCTGTTTCATGAGTTTGGCCATGGTCTGCACCATCTGCTGACCCGGATCGACTGGGCGGGCGTGTCGGGGATCAACGGCGTGGCCTGGGATGCGGTCGAGCTGCCGAGCCAGTTTTTGGAGAACTGGTGCTGGGAGCCCGAGGCGCTGGCGCGGATCTCTGGGCACCACCAAACGGGTGAGCCGCTACCGCAGCGTCTGCTTGACGCGATGCTGGCTGCTCGAAATTTCCAGGCGGGGATGCAGATGGTGCGTCAGATCGAGTTTTCACTGTTCGATTTTCTACTCCATCGAGACTATTTACCTTCATCCGCCGCAGGCGCTTTACCCGCTGTAGGTACTTCGTCCGCTGCAGGCGCTACACCCGCTGCAGGCGCTCAGTCTGCCGCAGGGGGTGAAGCGGCGACCGATGTACAGGCGTTGCTGAATCAGATCCGCGTCGAGACAGCGGTGGTTCCGGTTCCTGCATTTAACCGCTTTCAGCATGGTTTTTCGCATATCTTTGCCGGCGGTTATGCGGCCGGGTATTACAGCTACAAATGGGCGGAGGTGCTGTCCGCCGATGCATTCTCTCGGTTTGAGGAGGAGGGGGTGTTTAACCCTGAGCTTGGCCAGGCATTTTTGCATGAGGTGTTAGAGCGCGGCGGCTCACGGGAGCCGATGGCGCTGTTTGTCGCTTTCAGAGGCCGGGAACCGACCGTCGATGCGCTGCTGCGCCACTGCGGCATTGCTGCCGGGCAAGATCAACGGGTGTCTGAGGAGGGCGGGTTATGAATGGGGTCAAACGTTTTGTTGCCGGTGCGGTCTGTCCGCGTTGCGGTGAGCAGGATAAGCTGCGTACCTGGCGCGACGAGGTCAAGGAGTACCGCGAGTGTGTCCAGTGCCAGTATCTGGATGCGATGCGCCTCGATGGTCGTAACGACGCCGAGGAGCTGGTGACCCGGGTGAATCAGGACCGGCAAGCGCCATTAGCCCCGGGTGAGCAGGTGTTAACATTTGTGCCGATGAAGCCCTCAGCCGGTAAAAAGAGCAACGGCGCGACCGATTGATCCGAATCGATCCGGCCGGTTGCTTTGGTTAATGATGACAGGAATGGCCATGCCCCCTGCAAATATTCAACGCTGCGATTGGTCGCTGTCCAGTGAGTTGTATCAGCAGTATCACGATCAGGAGTGGGGCGAGCCGCTGCACGATGAGCGGCTGTTGTTCGAATTTCTGATCCTTGAGGGCGCCCAGGCGGGATTGAGCTGGATTACGATCCTGAAAAAGCGCGCGCATTATCGCAGCGTCTACGATAATTTCGATCCGGTCAAAGTGGCCGCTTATGACGTAGATAAGGT
>SDWN01000474.1 GCA_004195305.1 Neptunomonas sp.
GTGTTGAACGACTGGCGATGGAAGTGTCTTCACATGCCCTTGAGCAACAACGTTGTCAGACATTGCAGTTTGACGCGGCGGTGTTTACCAATTTGAGTCGTGACCATCTCGATTACCACGAGGATATGGCAGCTTATGCCGCCGCCAAGCGTCTTTTATTTACCGATTTTACACCCACATTCGCCATCATCAATCATGATGATTCACTCGGCAAGAAATGGATTGGTGAACTGAACGCTGCGATGCAGGTGCTCAGTTTTGGCCTGGGGAAAACCGCCGAACTGCATGGAAAGGTCAGGTCCATGGATATGGATGGCATGAAGGGGATGATGGGCATGATGCAAATGATGGGTAACGCTGAACAGATGGGCGAAATGATGGCCGCCTGCGCCAAGTTGATGAAGGCTAACGCCAAGGGTGACTCTGCACCAGCAGGTAACTCATCAGCAGCCCCTTCATCGTGAAATTCTGATTCGAATGATCAGCAACACTGATGCGAATTAGTCGAGGAAAATATAATGATCTCAAGAAAGTCAGAAACAACAATAGGATTGCGGCTTGCCGTCTTGTGGATGTTTTTTTCAGTGCCGGTCGTACAGGCGGCAGAAACCATAAAGGCCACTATGTACAAACCGTTACGCTGTGGCTGTTGCGATGACTATGCCAAGTACCTGGAACAAAACGGCTTTGAGGTGGAGATTAAATCACTTCGCTCACTGTCCCAGATCAAACGCATGGCAGGGGTTCCGCAAGGCTTCGAAGGCTGTCATACGCTGATGGTCGATGGCTATGTTGTTGACGGTCTGGTTCCGGTAAACACCATCAATAAGTTGCTGACCGAGCGGCCCAACATCAAGGGAATCACGCTTCCGGGAATGCCATGGGGGGCTCCGGGCATGGACAGCCGACCCAAGGACGCACCGCTGGTCAGTTATTCGTTTAAAGCAGACTCATCAACCACAAGTGTCTATGCGCAAGACTAGAGAGAGTGCCGGCTCTGTGTGAGTCGGCACCCTCTTGCAATGACCTCACTGACGTCTGTTTTTATGCCGGAAACGATGAATTCTTACCCAAAGAGAAGAGCAAAGTGTAATGGTTCCCAAGTTATTCAAAAATTCACGACAGGCTTTTAAAGCGGCTATTTATCAGCTGAGTATGCTGCTGCTATTTAGCGGTTCATTAGCCGCCGCTGCAGGCATCCCCGAAGGTAACGTGGTGTCACTCAGCCACGATCCTAGCAACGGTGATATTTTTGTCGCCTATCCCCGAACGCTTTATCGACTCGATCGCGAAACCTATAACCCGGTATCGATCCCGTTGCCCGCTGATGTAGACCAGTTGACCGCCGTTGTCGCTACCGCAGAGGAAGTTGGGACCCTCTACCTCGCCTCACCGGGGATCGGGGTGCTGCTGACCCGGGATCAAGGTGCGAGCTGGCAGGTTCGAAATACCGGTTTACCAAGCAAAGACGTCACCGCCTTGATTGGTCATGCCCAGCAGCCCGGTACGTTATATGCCGTTATATCAGGGATGGGCATCTATCGCAGCGAAAACGGTGGCGACGAGTGGCAGTTAATGGATGACGGTCCGGACAACATGACCGACGTCATCGTTCACTCCGATATGCCCGACAGTATGCAGACGGGATGGATTTTCGCGGGCACGGAGGCCGGGGTCAGCCGGTCTATGGATTGCTTTTGCTTATGGCGGGAGACCGGACCGCTGACTGGCGCGAATACCGCACTGACCTACGACCCCAATCAGCCTTCGCATATTTATGCCGCAAGCGCTCAAGGTGTTTCTGTAAGTCGGGATGGAGGAGCGAGCTGGGCAACAATCGCCACACCCAACGCGGACATAACGGCTCTACTCGCCACTGCATCAGGGGCGCTTTATGTCGGAACCCACAGCGGAGAACTTTTCTTAATCACCGATAAAACGAAACGATGGGAGCCGCTTAATGTTTTCTAGTACGCGTTTCCGCCTCAGCATCGCACTGGCCGGGGCTTTTACCCTGACCAGCCATGCCGACGAGATGGCGCCTTCATCTCAGCCGGGGTTAATCGAGTCCGGGCACCAAGTTTACCAACAGCAGTGCGCGGTCTGCCACGGCGAGGCGGCTCAGGGTAGCCCGAACTGGAGGAGGCCAGATGATCAGGGAAACCTGCCTCCACCACCGCATAACGCCGAAGGACATACGTGGCGCCATTCTGACTCAATGCTGCAGCGGATGATTTCTCAGGGTTGGCGAGATCCGTTCAATAAAACTCAGCGTCTGACCATGCCCGCGTTCGAACAAACTTTAACCCCAAAGGAGATCGACAACCTGATTGTTTATTTGAAGACCCTTTGGACCCCAGAGCAACGCAATTTCCAGATGCAGCAGAGCCGTGACAGCTCTGCGGCGAAGCCTTAATCAACCCCTATAGAAAATGAGGATTACATGAAACGCTTACTGTTATTTTTGCCACTAATGGCTTTTGTGATACTGGGTTTATTTCTTTGGAAAGGTTTATCGCTGGACCCTAAAAAGTTGCCTTCTGCATTGATTGATAAACCGGTACCTGCCTTTGAGCTACCTTGGCTGGAACGCCCAGGTCAGAGATTAACTCAGGAGGTCTTCAAGGGGCAGGTTAGCCTGTTGAATGTTTGGGCGACCTGGTGCCCTTCCTGCCGTACAGAGCACCCTTTTCTGATGGAGTTGGCGCACGATCGCAACATCCCCATCTACGGCATTGATTATAAAGATGAAGCAGAAGCCGCTAATCAGTGGTTTGAAGATCTTGGTAACCCCTATGTCGCCAACATATTCGATGAGCAAGGCTCGCTGGGGTTGAATTTGGGCGTCTATGGCGCCCCTGAAACGTACATCGTCGATAAGAATGGCATTATCCGCTATCGGCATGTCGGCCCGCTGAATGACGCTATCTGGAAATCGTCATTACTACCGATTTTTCAGCAGCTGGCTGAACAATAAACCTGTCTCTTATACACATCT
>SDWN01000698.1 GCA_004195305.1 Neptunomonas sp.
AGCTATTTCTTCACCGACTATCTCGCGGGGAAAACTTTTGAGAGCTGGACCGGCCAAGGAATGCAGCCAATCACGTTTACGCACGAGACTGTTTCAATGTCTATAAATACATATAATCAGAGCTCAGGTCAGTACGACCTAGTGGCTTATTCTGCGGCGGGGTCCTATTCGATTAACCAAAAGGCTATGACCATAACCTGGGATAGTCCGTTATTGGATACCACCACGACCACAACCCTGAACCTGACGGAACGTCTCTGGGAAGACGATTGTGGCTTCGCCATATCTTCAGTCAACGAAGATGCTTCTGGCACAACGGTAAGCACAAGCAACTACTCCTGGTGGCAAGACACTTCCTGTTATGGCTCTAGTTCAAGCCCCATGTAAATTGGTGTAATAAAAGTTTGCTTTGGGGGTCGCTGTGCGACCCCCGTTTTTTTATTAATTTGTTGAGTGAATTCAAGATGATGTCTTACTTAAGGGGTTAACGAGACCGGTGTCCAAGTCGATCACCCAAAAATTGTTGTTGGTAACGGTCTTATCGCTAATGGTATGGGCTGCATTATCAATAAAATTGCACAAGGACAGTACACCCCCTCCTCAAGAACGATTCCATGTAGACCTCAATCGTCCGATGCAGATCTCTGGACTGCGATATTCAAATTACTACGATGACAATTTGGAATCCCGTTTAGAATTTGATAATTTCCAGGTCAGACCGCGCCGTTTCGGCCCGTTCAAAATACAATCAGTCAATGAGATATTTATCAGAAATGCCCGCATCCAACGCTTACCGGTCGCGCAAAAAGAAGAAAAACAGGAAGAGGAGAAAGATTCGATCAGCAATCAACTCCCCGCGAGTCTGAAGGAATTTCTCAAATCCCAAAAAATCGGGCGGGTCCAGCGTGTCGTCTTTGAGGGGCTGCAATATACCCGCATCGATTCCCATGCCGAGGGGATCACCAGCAAAATCATGGCACGCCATGCAGAGTACGATTTTCGCCAAAAGAAGCTCATATTGACCAACGCGGCGCTCAATAATTATGCTGTCACTCGTCATCTCATCGCCAAAGAGATCGAATGGAATGAAAGTAAACGAGCTTGGTGGGTATCAGGTGCTGCAACGCTACGAGAAGAAAACAACCCAAGCAAAACCTTAAAAAAGGTATGGCTAAATGAAAGCCTTGAGCAAATTGAGTTAGGACCGCAATAGTGGACACCTTAAGGTTGGTCAATTGAGAAATCGAATGGTTCCGCTTGCTAGAATCCATAAAATCCCGAGCAGTGACAAGCCATGACCTCTACGGTCAACCTACGGTCCCAATGCAATCGGAAGGACTTTCATCCGCGCTACCGTTTCGTGCTGCGCAGGGATCGATTCTCTTGACTTTTCGATACCGAAGGAGATGGGCATGACTTACCTACCCCCTTCAATTTCTTCAAGATTTTACCCGCTTAGATCAGGCTTGAAATTTCTGCAGCGGGCTCTTTTGTCTGGCCTGCTGGCCATCATGTCTTAGACGTAGCGAAAGGTCTTTCGCTCCTAAGGTGCAGCGTCAGAAGCACTTGCCTTTACTCAGTTTTCGTGAGGGGCGGAGGTCGCATTACCTATGGGTTCGCCGAATTCGGGATAATGTGTTCTATGGCTGAAAAGACATGTGCGCTATGTCCGTCACGGCGGTATCCTCTGGGGTGGGGTGTTCAGCGCACCGAGGAGCGAGCGAAGCCGAGCGTAGTGTGCTGCCTAGCAGGGATTTTGAGAATTTCGCATTTTAGCCAATCTGAACACTACCAAACAATGCGAGAGGATAAATAGTAAACGGGATGACTGGATTCGAACCAGCGACCACCTGCTCCCGAAGCAGTGGGATACTCGAAAGCTGACGCTTCGATCCATGAATCAACCAGCATCAGCCCGACGCCGACAATTATAGGTTTGGAGTTTTTGGGATAATTGCTTTATTTGCTTCTTCAATGGGTGGGCTATAAACCGCTAAGGCAAAGCCGCTTCTATTATTGCTGATAATGCCTTTTGATAAATAAAATGTATCTAAAAAATAATCAGCCAGAAAACCTTTGACAAATCATATGTGAAATTATTACCTTCACACAAAAATGAGAAGAGAGGGGGCTTTTGATATCTGATCATGAGATCTCCTGCCAGTCACTTCCACTAAATTCTAGGAGAATATTATGTTCAAACGTATTGCGATGCTGTCACTTTGTTTAGCGTTGCTAATTATAACTGGGTGCGCAACAAAAATAAGTGCTCCCAAAATGACCAGCGGTGACCCCATTTCATTGTACTTAGTTTGTGATAAGGGAATTACCTCTGATATGACAAATAAGCAGATTGAGCAAATCAATGAAGTTTCGGCATTCATGAAAAATCACTTCTTAGGCTATGCCTCGAAGTCTGGGTATAAACCTATAATCCTTGAGGAAAAAGCTGCGTTTAGACCAATGCCTGGAAGTTACCTTCTTGCAGTAACGATAAAAAAGTACAATCCTGGCAATAAGGCACTTAGAATGACGATTGGCTTTGGTGCTGGTGCAGTATCAATGGACATCCACTATGACCTCTACGCTGATGCATCTTCTTCCATTTTATCAAGAGACGATGGAGTAGGATCAAGTAATCCCAATTGGATTGTCGTCCCCGCAAAATTAAACGAAAAAATGCTCATAGAGGTAACAAAAGAAATAACAAGGAGGTCATAAACTTCTTCGCATATGTTTGAAAGCGGCACAAAAGAAAATGGTCCTATACGGAATGGTAGGACCATTTTCTTTTGTTGTTTTTAAAAAACATTCCTAAATTGACGCCCCCCAGGTTCTAGTTCTGGGATTCTCACATCTCCTGCATAACAAGAAAAACCGGACGGTCCGCCAGACGCTGCTCAAAATCAACTTAATTCACTAACAGAGCCAAAAGTTAAAGGGGCCACCTAATCCTGTGATCAAGTGGCCCCTTTTTATTGTCCCTATTAAAACCAAGACTTATTGAATTGATTGATTTTTTATGCAGCTCAAACAGTCCCGCAGAGTACAGAGT
>SDWN01000702.1 GCA_004195305.1 Neptunomonas sp.
CCTTTTGGGTTGGCAGACTTAAATCGCGCGGCTACTGAATCACCGGAAACATAAAGGTCGGCACGGTCACCAGCAGGTGATTATCACCGCTGATGCGTTGCTCGCCATCCGTGACCGTGGCCACCGCCGCCAACTGGCCGACATTATTGGTCGACATTTTTCGCGCCGGGTTAGGCCCGGCATCACCCGGCACAAAGACACCGCTGAGGGGGTCGATCACACCGGCATAGTTGAGGTCCTGGTCATGCTCGGCGACCTCATCGAACGCCTTTAACGTCCAGCGGGCGGGCATATACCCCAGCCGCAGATCATCCTCGGTGCCCGGCTTGCCATCGGCGCCCGCGGCGTATCCGACCGCCCGGTAGGCGACTTTCTGTTTCGCCAACTTGCCGTCGTTGCCACCCACGCGGGCAATCGATTCGGCCGGTAGCACCTCGACGCGCGCCAATTGGTCATAGACCACCAGGGATCCCCCCTTGGCCTTACCGACACCCACCGGATGGGTTCCCACCGTTGCCGTAGCACTGGCCTCGGCAATAACCGTGACCCGATCCGCACTGCGTGACAACACCTTAAGCACCTTAATGCCCCGACCGAGAACGACCTCTCCCGCCAGCTGCGAGCCCAGAACACTGAGGGTTTTACGCTCACCCTGCTTCAGATAACTGGGCGAGACGGACAGAATATGCGAAACCTGCGGTTGCTCTTTGACCGCCTTAATCATCCCTCCTAACTCGTTGGCTGAGCGCAGAAACATCCGCCCCTGCATCGACAAGCCATCTTCAGACGCGGCCAAGACCTGACGCAGTTCAACGCCGTCGAGGGTCACATTAGCGCGCCACTCGTAGCCGGTGTAGACCAGTGCCTGGCCCTTACCCGCCAAGGCCGACCCGTCGGCATACTGACCATCAAGCTCGATGCTGTACTGATCGTCACCCTGCGCACGCACGCTCAAACGCGCATCAAACTCGCCCTTCTCCGGCAACCAGCCCAACAGACGCCAGCTCCCCGACAGCACCGGTTTTTCAGCCGCCTGCCAGGCGCTCCACTGCTCAGAAACCAAGGGATAGTCTTTGGCCAGCGCCGGAACGATGGTGTTAATAGTCTGATCAAACCAGGCATGATCGCGAGCGCCTGCCAGCAACTCAATCGTGGGGAACTGCGCCATGTGGAAATGCACCAGCTTCTCCCACTCGGAGCCATTGCGGCGCTGCAAGGCGGCACGGGCGCCGGAGTGACAGCTACTGCATTTAGCCGCTATCGCTTCATTCGGCAGGTTCTCAACCGCATTGCGCTCCTGCTCCAGCACATAGCGCACACCGACGGTCTCCGCCGGTGCCAGCCCCTGAGTGTCCGCCAGGTACTTGATCAGCACCCGTTTTTCAGCGGCAGCGATCTTAAGCCCACGCAATGCCTGCATCCGGTTGAGGGTCATCTCCCAGCCTTCAGGGGTTTTACGCTGTTGACTGATCCGGCTGAAAGGTGCCTGAGGATTACCGGTCTCACTGTGACACCCCAGGCAACGATCACGGATAATCTGCTGCGCATCCTTAGCCATAGCAGGGACCGACAGCGTCATGAGCCCGGCCAGCGCCAGTACGCCACCCCTAGGCAGCGACAGACTGGTTTTCCAATTGAACTTGTTGGTTTTCAACGTTGATTACCCTCATCTTATTCTTAGAATTTGGCAATTAAGAAGCGCCCCGCCACAACCCGCCAAAAATTTGAACCCAGGGTCGCAGACTCTGCATTCAAGTTACGCCGAGGCTGTAAACCAAGTTGGCTCCATATGTTCTGAGTTGTACAGAGATGTAACGTGATGTAACAGAGGAGATAAGAGGAGAGGTCTTGTGGGAGACGGGCTCCCGGCGATCTGGTTGTTTTTTAGCGCAGCAACGACTAAGGGATCGCCTGCGAGCAGGCTCCTACGGTGTTATCTGTCAGGTGGAGAGCTGCCTGGTCGTGAGCCTGGGTCTTGTGGGAGCCGGGCTCCCGGCGATCTGGTTATTTTTTTAGGAGTGCGACATAAGCCGCACCCTATTAGCCAGATGACGAGAAGATTGTATTAATTTTCCTGGCTATGAATCCAGTTTCTGTATGTCGCTAACCACTTTAATCCCCGCATGTTGCAGCCGTCGGTACAGGGTCGCTCGACTGATACCTAAGGAGATGGCAGCAGCGGACATGTTGCCGCGACTGGCCTCAATGGCCTGTTTTATCTGTTCGGTCTGTGACGTTTTTAGCGTTTTTAAGGGTGCATCAACGACAGAAATTCGATCAGTTTGGCTAGACCTACTCGCTTTTGGAAGAGAGTCCGCGAGTGTCTGGCGAAAATCATCGGTCAAATGCTGTTCTGTAATCAGCGATTCATGGTCATCCATAAATGCCAGACAGGTCTTAATCACGGTTTGCAACTGGCGTATGTTGCCGGGCCAGCTGTAATTTTGAAATTGGGCCATCAGGCAGGCATCGACGCGTATACCCTGTTTGCCTCCCTGCATCTGGTTTAATAGGTGCGGCACAAAACCTGCCAGATTGATTCTATCGCGTAACGCCGGAATTTGGATCACCACCCCGTTAAGCCGGTAATAGAGATCTTCCCGAAAGCTACCCTCGGCGACCATCTGTTTAATATCCCGATGGGTGGCGCAAATGACGCTAATATCCACCGGAATCTCCTTGCAGCCCCCCAGCGGGGTGACAGATCGCTCCTGCAACACCCGCAGCAGACGCGCTTGCAGATCCAATGGCATATCACCAATTTCATCAAGAAACAGCGTGCCACCATGGGCTTGCTGCACCTTACCCTGCATCCCGCCCTTGCGTGCGCCAGTAAAGGCGCCATCCTGGTAACCAAAAAGCTCAGATTCGATCAGACCCTCTGGAATTGCGGCACAATTAAGTGCAACAAAGTTGCTTTTACTGCGTATCCCCTGGCCGTGTAGCGCCCGGGCTAAGACCTCCTTACCTGAGCCCGTCTCCCCTAACACTGTCTCTTATACACATCT
>SDWN01000940.1 GCA_004195305.1 Neptunomonas sp.
AGATGTGTATAAGAGACAGGGTGAATGATAAGCTGGGTGAGGTTTTAGCTTTTGTGCTCATCGCCATTTTTATGCTTAAGATAGGAACCAATAGAGCGGACATGCAGCACATCTATATGAGTCTATGGATGCCTGTTTTAATGGTTTTCAGATCAATTGATGGTGGATTTGAATTTGGCAGAGCTCTTAAATTTACCGCTAATGCGCTTTTCGTTATCATCGCGGCCTTTGCGATAGTGTGGCGTAGCTTTGTTCTCGTACTGATCGTCAGCACTTTCATCTATATTTTTTATGCCTACTCGAAAAAATACCCTAAGGATTTTGCACGGGTTGCTTTCTGCATCCTCGTATCCGCCTCACTGGCTTTCGTGCTTTTTGCGGGCGTAAAAGGGGTTAGGAGTGGTCAGTATCAGTGGCTATCAGCGATGGCATCTCCTCCAGATAATGCGACATCCTCAACAGCAGGAGTACGCTGGGCCTCGGATCAACTTTTGCGAAGCCGTGCAAGTTGTGTGTTTGATCTCTCAAATAATGGCGTTATCAACGGACTGACCAATTTACCGAGCTGCAGCAGGATTACCTACCCCGTTTACGCAGGAAAAAATCACGAGAAGGAACTCATTGATGCGATTCGGTTACAGATGCCGAATGCCATCGTTTACTTGTCAACCTATTGGTCGTACAGCATCGATGGGATAAGAATGCGAGAACGCTTTCCTGCTTTGAATGATTTTCTGTTGATTCAGTACCCTTTTCAAAACTGTGCGTATGGATACTGTGTCAGATACCTTGGAGATAAGAATGGCTGAGTCGAACGGCTTTGTTAATATGGCGCTGATTGGCAGTACTGGGTTTGTAGGAAGCACGCTCTGTCACCAAGCCAACTTCAGTGCGTTCTACAGGTCCAGCACCATTGACCAGGTCGCAGAACAACGTTTTGACTGCGTCGTTTGCGCTGCCGCCCCGGCCCAGAAATGGATAGCGAATCAGGAGCCTATTGCAGACCTGAAAAATATAGAGCGGCTTATTGAACACCTTAAAACGGTATCCTGTGAGACCTTCGTCCTGATTAGCACCGTCGATGTATTCAAAACACCCATTGGTGTGGATGAAGACACATTTGTCGACGAGTCAGGGCTACACGCATACGGTTTGCATCGTCGATTGCTGGAGAAATTTGTCGAAAACCATTTCGACAATCATCTGATTATTCGCTTGCCTGGTTTAGTGGGTCCAGGCCTGCGGAAGAACGTTATCTTCGACTTCTTAAATGACAATAATCTTCAGTTGATTGATGCACGAGGCAAGTTTCAATTCTATCCGATGGTAAACTTGTGGCGCGACATAAACACCGCACTCAGCGCCGGTTTACGGTTAGTCCACCTCACCGCAGAGCCGCTCACCGTGGAGAAGGTTTCCAGACAAGGTTTTGGCAAGCCATTTGACCACACGCTGGTGAATTCCCCGGCTAGGTATGACATGAAAACCAAACATGCTCAAATTTTCGCTGCCTCAGGACCTTATCAATACAGTGAACGCGAAACCATTCAGGCGATTAGAGCCTATGCACAATCTGAACGGCGAATGGTTAAGCCTGACCCGGGAGCCAGTGCATGAGACTGGCTGTTTCAAACATTGCCTGGGACGTCGCTGAAGATGAAGCAATAGCGACCCTGTTACGTCGCTTTGGTGTTGATGCGATTGATATTGCACCGGGGAAGTATTTTCCGGACCCCGCCAATGCTACCGATGACGAGATTGCCGCCGTCAAGAACTGGTGGTCTGAACAGGATATCGAAATTACCGGCATGCAGGCGCTGTTGTTCGGAACGTCAGGTTTGAACGTCTTTGGCTCGGAAGATGTACAAAATGCGATGCTGCAGCATCTGTCTGCCGTGTGCCGTATTGGTGCCGGTCTGGGAGCCCGGCGGCTGGTGTTTGGCTCGCCTAAGAATCGTGATCGTACGGGTTTAAACGACCATCAAGCCATGGCGCTAGCCGTTTCTTTTTTTCAACGTCTCGGCGATATCGCTCAATCCTTTGGTGTGGTTGTCTGCCTCGAACCCAATCCTAGTTGTTACGGTGCCAACTTCATGACGACCAGCGCTGCAACGGCGCAGATCGTAGTAGAGGTTGCGCACCCCTCGATACGCATGCAGCTTGATACCGGCGCACTTACGATCAACGAAGAAGACCCCGGCCAAGTGATTGAACAGTTTCACTCGTTAATTGGGCATGTACATGCAAGTGAACCGAACCTGGTCACCTTGGGGGAAGGTAATACTGATCATGAAAGAATGGCAACAGCAGTAAGAAACACCCTACCTGAGCACACCGTCTCTATTGAAATGCTACCACCAAAAAACGAACAGCCCCTGGTGGCTGTTGAACGCGCTCTGGTGATTGCGCTGAAGCACTACGCATAGAGCTAAAGTCATAGGCCTAGTTTAATGAAACGACTTAACTCCCCATTGGTTTGGGGCTTATTTTTTTTGGTACTGATGCTAATTAGCGCATTAATGCTGCAGCAGAAATTTTTTAATAAGCCGACAGGCGCGCAAAATTTAGAGGCGACGTACCATGTTCTTTTGACGGTTACCGCGTTGAGTGAAAGCGCAGCAGTCAACCATTTTTACCTGCCAACAGTCTCTTTGGGTGACGACCTGGATAAAGGCATCCCCTGGGGTGCAACAGTGCCTACTAAAACGGGCGACTATATCTACACCAGCTTTACTCCTCTGGCTTTTTTAGCGCCCTATTTTTTGAGTGAATTATTTGATCTAGATATTTCAATAAAAAACTTGGCTTATTTTAACTTCATACTTGGAAGCCTAAGTGTAGTCACTCTTTTTATCTTGCTAGTAAGGTTGCTCATATTTAATGGGTTCCATCAGCCGACTGCTGTCACAGGCGCTCTTGTGGGATGCACAATTGCGGTTTTTAGCAGCTGTCTCTTATACACATCTT
>SDWN01000235.1 GCA_004195305.1 Neptunomonas sp.
AGATGTGTATAAGAGACAGGTATGGCGGCAAGGGGTGAGGCCGGGGCCTTGTCTCTGAGTGGAACATCGGCGAGTTTGTTGCAGTTGCAGCAAGCCTACCAGGCAACGTCCTCACCGGGAGCTGCGGCGGGGTTCGGTCAGCGCTTTGGAAGCCCGGCCTGGACTCCGGCTGCGTCACAGCGTATTAGCTGGATGGCGGGGCAGGGTGTCAGCACTGCGGAGTTGCGGCTCGATCCGCCAGAGTTGGGTAGTCTAACGATCAGGCTGACCATCCAGGGTGATCAAACCAGTTTAAGTTTTACCAGCCCGCATGCTCAAGTGCGGGATGTCCTTGAGCAGCAGATGCCAAGATTGCGGGAGATGCTGGCCGAAAATGGATTGGCGTTGGATCAGGCCGATGTGTCGGATCAGTCTTCGTCTAACGAGTCAAAAGAGGGGCGGCGCGGGCTTGCCGGAGGCGAGGAGCTTGGGTCTGATAGGCAGCCGGACGGGGTCTTGGGTCCCGAACATAACGCATTAGGATTGGTCGATTATTACGCCTGATCGGCGCTCTGGTGGTAGCGCTACTGGATGCTGGTTTTATGCTATAGTCCGCGGCTGTCTGGAGGGCTGAGCCCCGTTCTGGGGGCAGGTGTGGGTTTGAGGATGTTATGGCTGAAGATATAGCCCCTGCAGAGGGTGCCGATAAAAGTAAGAAAATATCGACTAAGTTGCTGATTATTATCGCGGTTATAGTGGTGTTGTTGGCTGGCGGTGGTGGCGCGGCTTGGGTTTTTCTGAGTGCGGGCTCGGCGGCCGAGGGCGATCCGGCCAAGGTGGCGGTCGTTCGTCAAGAGGCACTCTACGTTAAACTGCGTACTCCGAGTGGCAGGCCCTCGTTTATCGCCAACTTGGCTGAAAAAAATGGTCGGCAACGGTTCCTGCAGATCTATGCCGAAGCGATGACGCGGGACCAGAGCGTTGTTGATGCGTTAACCAAGCATATGCCGCTGGTGATTCATGAGCTTTCGACCCTTTATTCCAGCCAGGAATTTACTGACATGCAGACGGCAGAGGGTAAAGAGCGTCTGCGAAAACAGTCGGGGCAAAAAGTGCAGGAGCTGTTGCAGCGGGAGATTCAGCGCCCGGGGATTGAAGAAGTGTTTTTTACCAATTTTGTGATGCAATAGGTTGCGGTTGACATGAGTGTCCAGGATCTGCTGTCACAAGATGAGATCGATGCCCTGCTGCACGGCGTTGACGATGGTGATGTTGAAACAGAGGCTGAAGAGGAGGCCGAAGGTGCGCGCTCCTATGATCTGACCAGCCAGGACCGGATCGTCCGGGGGCGAATGCCGACCCTGGAGATGATTAACGAGCGCTTTGCCCGCTATACCCGGATCAGTATGTTCAATATCTTACGCCGCAGTGCCGATGTCTCCGTCGGTGGGGTGCAGATCCTGAAGTTTGGCGAGTACGTCCATACCCTGTACGTACCAACCAGTCTGAACCTGGTCAAGATCCGCCCGCTACGGGGCACCAGTCTGTTTATTATGGATGCCAAGCTGGTCTTTAAATTGGTGGATAATTTCTTCGGCGGTGATGGCCGCCACGCTAAGATCGAGGGGCGTGAATTTACCCCGACCGAAACCAGAATTGTCAGAATGTTTCTGAATCAGATATTTATCGATCTGCGCGAGGCCTGGAGCCCGGTATTTAAAGTTGATTTCGAGTACCTGAATTCTGAGGTGAATCCGGCGATGGCTAACATCGTTAGCCCGAGCGAAGTGGTTGTTGTTAGCACCTTTCATATCGAGCTGGACGGCGGTGGTGGGGATTTTCATATCACTATTCCCTACTCGATGCTGGAGCCGATCCGGGAGGTGCTGGATTCCGGAACCCAGAGTGACTCCGATGATAAGGATGCTCGCTGGGTCAATGCGCTACGGGAGGATATTATGGATGCCCGGGTGAATCTGGAGATGACAGTGGCTCAGCGGCAGATCTCCTTGCGCGACATCCTTAAAATGGATGTCGGGGATGTGATTCCGGTCGATGTCCCCGAGCAGTTGACGCTGACTGCCAACGGCGTGCCGACGTTCACCTGCACGTTGGGGTTGTCGAGGCATAATCTGGCGATCAAGATCGTCGACCAGATCAAGCGTAAACGCTAGGAGCCTGTCGGTTGATGGCGCGGGTGAATAATCAAGGCAAGTCTCTTGAGAGAACTATGGCATGAGTGACAAAAAACAACCGTCAACGTCTGATGAACAGGCGATGGCCGATGAGTGGGCCTCCGCGCTGGAGGATCAGGAGGCTACGGGTGGCAGTGGTGTGGATGATGTCTGGGCACAGGCGATGGCCGAGCAGGGGGATACGCCGGATACGCCAGATGTGGAGGCGGTCGGTCTGAATGAACTGGTCGATGACGCCAGGCCGATGGGGCCGAACGATAATCCGGATCTGGATGTTATTCTTGATATTCCGGTGTCATTGTCGATGGAGGTGGGGAGCACAGAGATCGCCATCCGTAATCTGCTTCAGTTAAGCCAGGGCTCGGTGATCGAGTTGGACCGGATGGCGGGTGAGCCGCTGGATGTCAGGGTCAATGGAACACTGATTGCTCACGGTGAGGTGGTGGTGGTTAACGATCGTTTTGGTATCCGCTTGACCGATGTGGTCAGTCCATCCGAACGGATCAGGAAACTGCGTTGATTCGTCCCTACGGCTTGCTTATTACCTGGCTTGGTTCCGGGCCGGTCTTTAGTGCGGTCTCTGATGCGGCGGCCAGTGTTACTCGGGTAAGGCCTTCTCCTGCGGCTCAGCGGGTGGTCGAAGGCTTCGATTTTGCGGTGCTGGGGCAGTTGTTAGCCGGATTGGTGTTGGTGCTGGTTCTGTTCATGGGGTTGGCCAGGCTGGCGCGGCGCAGCGGTATGGCGGGAGGCTTTTCTAATCAAAGTCTGAAAGTTATCGCGACTTTACCATTGAGCGCACGTGAGCGGGTGGTGTTGGTGCAGGCG
>SDWN01000238.1 GCA_004195305.1 Neptunomonas sp.
GGCTGATAAACCGCGTGTCACGCTGGCCTTTGGTCACGGCCACCTGGGCCTGACATTGGGGAGCATCACCGGGCAGCTGGTGGCACAGAGTATAGAGGGGCGGCCCACAGCGGTGGATCTGGAGCCGTTTTCGCCGATGCGGTTTAACTGCTCTATTTTATGAACAGGTTCGATGCCAGCAACAGGTTAGTCTGTCGAACACTAGCGAAAAGGTAACCGCATGATTCTGCAAGGTGGCTACAACTATTACAGTATTCCGGTGGGCGTAATCTCGCTGGAGTCCTACTTTCCCAAGCCCGAGGGGCATATCAAACACCCAGCGTGTTTCGACTTCCCAGTGCTTTACAAGACCGTCCAGGGAGCGACCATCGATCGGCTGATCCGGGAACGCGATCCTGCGTTGCTCACCCCTTTTATTGAAGCGGCCCAAGAGCTCGAACGCGAAGGTGTTAAGGCGATCACCGGGAGTTGCGGGTTCTTGGCGCTGCATCAAAAAGCGATCGCCGATGCGGTAAAGATACCGGTATTTATGTCCAGCTTGATTCAGGTGCCGCTGGTCAGCCGGATGCTGGCTTCCGATCAAAAAGTAGGGGTGGTGGTCGCTAATAGCGATGCACTGACCGCGGATCACCTTAGCGGCGTCGGCATCGCCGATGAGCCGATCGTGGTGGCAGGGATGCAGCATCAGCCTCAGTTTAATGCGGTGATTCTGCAAGGCGAAAGCAACGACTTGGATATTGATCTGTTTGAACAGGAACTGTTCAGCGTGATTGCGGCAATGCTTGAAGCCAACCCGGAGGTGGGGGCGTTGGTATTGGAGTGCACCGATCTGTCCCACTTTGCTCCCAGGGTTCACCAGCGCTTTGGACTGCCGGTGTTTGATCTGACCAGTCTGACCCGAATGGTCGCGGCGACGGTTGACCGCAGCCGGGCCTGATCACACCGGGGCTGGCCATAGATTGAGCGCGCCATCGCCAACATGTGCGCTGAAGTCGTTCGACCCAGTGGCGGGCGATGCGTTCGTAAGTCCCGTCGCTCTGTATCGATTCGGCCGCTTGTCGCCAGCGGTTGAGTGTGGCGGTGTCCGTCCCCATCTTCGAAAGCACGATATAGGACTCGGGGGTGAGCAGGGAATACAGGGGAATAAATTCATCAGGGGTAATCCCGGCCTTCGACGCGCTTACCAGAAACCCCGATGCGCTGTAGAACACCATCTCAAGCCGCTCTTTGGCAAGGTTTTGCAGCAGCTGGACATAGCTGGTCATAGGCACTAGGTTGGTAAAACCCTCGGACTGGAGCATCCGTTCGTGAGCGCCACCGCGCAATACGCCGATTGATTCTACGGCCCGGGCATCTTCGATGTCGGTAACAGCTAGCGCATGATCACGGCGGGCGTAGAGGATCCAGGCGTTGCGATTGACCCGCAGTAACCAGTGGAATAGGGGGCTGCGTTCCGGCGTTCGGGTGGTGGTAAACAGCAATGTGTCGGGTTCATTGCGGGCAAGTCGGTAAGCCCTGGCCCAAGGGAGGACCTGAATCGGTTCCCGGTTGCCCACTCGCTGTTGCAGTTCTCGGACTAGGTCGACACTGATACCGTCCAGTTTGCCCGCGCTGTTGGAGTATCCCAGAGGCGGTTCTTCGAGGGTCAATATCTGCACGGTTCCCGCGTGCAGGGGGAGACCGATAACCAGCAGCAAGCCGATTCCTAGCAGTTTGATGATGTTCTTATAGGACAGAAACATTACGGCAATTCCATGATTATAGACCGTGCCGGTCTGGCTTAAGTATAGGCCTGCTGGTGGGGTGAAGCGTCAGGTTGCCGGGTTATCAATGCCGCTTATAACGTGACTCGGATTATTGATTTGACCTGCTACTCAGGGCGCGGATAATCGCGCTTCCTTTGTTCCTACCAAACTGAAACTGGATCTGCCATGCGCTCGTTGACCGGACAGGCGGGGTTGTTGCTGACCACCGTAGCTTACATCGCCTGGGGGCTGACGCCCTTGTTCTATCAGCATCTGCGTGGCGTCGATGCAATGGAGATATTCGCCCAGCGTGTGCTCTGGTCGATACCGGTGCTGGTACTGCTGATGTGGATAACGGGAACTCCCAATCGGGTGTTAAAACTGCTGCAGGAGCCGCGCACGTTCTTCTGGCTGTTCCTCTCCACGGTCTGTATCTCCATCAGCTGGTACCTTAATACCTGGGGCGTAACGCATGGCCAGGTGCTGATGGTGAGCCTGGCTTACTTTCTGACCCCGTTGGTCAGTATTCTGATCGGGGTCGTCTACCTGCGCGAGCGACTCAGTCTCCATCAGCTGTTGGCGTTGCTGCTCTGCCTGGCGGGTTTTGGCTACGCCTGCCTGAGCCTCGACCGGTTTCCCTGGATTACTCTGGGGATCGCTCTTGCCTTTGGTTGTTATGGACTGATCAAGAAGCAGGTGAAGATCGATACCCTCAACGGACTCTTTGCCGAGGTGCTGCTGGTGGTCCCGGTGGTGTTGTTTTACCTCATCGGACTCGGCGGCGAGACCCGATTTGTGACGGGGGAGGGTGATATCCGATTGCTGTTGGCACTGACGGCACCGGTGACGCTGCTGCCGTTGGGGATGTTTGCCTTCGGTGTCGCTCGCCTGCGCAGTCTCACCACCGTGGCGGTGCTGCAGTACATCGAACCCACCCTGTACTTCCTGCTGGCGGTGTTCGTGTTCAAGGAAGCGTTCGAGAGCAGCCGGCTGGTGTCTTTTGGTCTGGTGTGGGCGGGGTTCATTCTGTTTTCGGTCGACAGCATCAGGCGAGTACGACGGGCGGCCTAGGTTTACCCGTCGGCTCGAATAGTTCGAGCCATTTATTCCCCCCCGGACTCCAACGCTGCTGTGGTAGGTACGGGCGTAGAATGTTGATCATGTCGGGTTAATCTACAAAGCGGTCATGCCTCAGGTGTCACTGAAACTTCGGGAATTGTTAAGTGTTCTCAGATACGAATGGCGCTAACTTAAGCTCGCTTACCTCCGTGTTTATCCCGAAGAGAAGTCTCCCTC
>SDWN01000557.1 GCA_004195305.1 Neptunomonas sp.
GCAACCGCAGCAATGGCGGCGGGCTGCGATATGCTGTTGGTCTGCAACCAGCCTCAGGCCGCGCTTGAGGTGTTGCACTGGCTCGAAGCTGAAGGGCTTACCGATGCTGCTCGGGTGTCCAGCATGAAGGCGCGGCGGCAGGTTGGGCTTGAGGTTTTGCAGCAAAGCAGGCGTTGGCAGCAGGTACGGCAGCAATTAGCTGCGTTGACCAATTAAATCGTTAGCGCTGATGTCGTTAATAACATGTCGTTAACAAGTTAAGACCGTAGAGGAGTGACGATGACAATGAAACAGCTTTGGGATCAATTAGGGCTGCAGAATCCCGAACAGTTCTGGATTGTTGAAGTTTTTACCGTTGTTTTTGTAACCCTGTTGGCCAGCTTTCTACTGGGTCGCCTTTTTAATCGGCTGGCTTGCAAATTTACACGGACGCGTAATGTTTGGGATGACATCCTGTTGCTGGCGTTGCGCAGACCGGCAATCCTGATGGTTTGGGCCCTGGGTGTGAGTTGGGCCGCACGGACCATCGATCAACGTACCGAAACCACACTCCTGGCCATCATCGAACCAGCTCGAGATGTCAGCGTGATCCTGTTGTTAGCCTGGTTCCTGTTGCGGCTGATTCGGGGCGTCGAGTCGGGCCTGGTGGACCCCGCGCGGGTCAGTAAACCGATGGATGAGACCACCGCCCAGGCTATTAGTAAATTACTACGCGCTTCGGTGATTATTACCTCGGTCTTAGTGGTGCTGCAGTCGATGGGTTTCAGCATCTCCGGGGTGCTGGCGTTTGGCGGTATTGGTGGTATCGCGGTCGGTTTTGCGGCCAAGGATCTGCTGGCCAACTTCTTCGGCGGCCTGATGGTCTATCTTGATCGGCCTTTCGTGGTGGGGGACTGGATCCGCTCGCCCGATCAAGAGATCGAAGGCACCGTTGAATATATCGGCTGGCGTCAGACCCGCATTCGCACCTTCGATAAGCGCCCGCTGTATGTGCCTAATGCCACCTTCGCCAGTATCTCGGTCGAGAACCCGTCGCGGATGACCCATCGGCGCATCTACGAAACCCTGGGAGTGCGTTATGAAGATGCAGCTGCGGTGCAGGGAATTATTGATGAGGTACGGGCGATGCTGCAGCAGCATCCCGCGATCGATACCCGCCAGACCCTGATCGTCAACCTCAACGCCTTTGGCGCCAGTTCACTGGATTTCTTTATTTACAGTTTTACCAAGACGACCAACTGGATCGAGTTTCATGCGATTAAGCAGGATGTGATGCTCAAGATCATGCAGATTATCGCTAACCGGGGGGCCGAGATAGCGTACCCGACTCAGACGCTGCATCTGGCTGACGCCGCGCAGCTGTCCAGGGCCTGATCTTTATCATGAGAGGGACCGCACGGTGGTGGCGGTAGGGTGGTCTGTTGCCGTACTCCGGAGTTTAGACCGCAGTGGCCGCCTGGTGCCGGTTAAGCACCTACTGTAGGCGAGTAACAAAGATCCCCGCTCGGTATTAAAGCCACATACAGACTAATAATGTTTCATCGCTCAGAGCGACAGATTTACTTGCTACGCGCCCATAGCCCGGCTAAAGGAGCCGTCACTCAGGTCGAGCGCGAGTCAACGGCAAGAAGCGACACCAGCCTGCCTCTGAGTGTCTTGGTTGGAAAAAGGCTAGACCTCTTTGCTCCTAACCCAGAGCCCCCCTTCGCTTTCTAGAGGATCTGGAAGCGTTGGCGGATCAGGGATCGACGTCGTTTCATCTCTTCACTTTGAAAACCCATATTTTTCAACATCTCCAGATTGTTCAATGATTGTGTGCCGCTGTAGTAGGAGGAGACCAAGCGATAGCATTGAAAATCCATCGACTCAAGTTTCTGTATCAGGTCATGGTTGATGTGTTCGCCATGCTTGATCTCAAACATTATCAGGGGTGAGTGCTGCTTTAAAAGTGTCTCCCCTCCTTCGAGGATACGTGTTTCTTCTCCTTCAGCATCGAGCTTGATGAAGTCTAGCGTATCAACCGAAACCTCTTCAAATACGCCACCTGTAGCATATTGGTTACTAAGGCTGTTCATCTCGCTGTTAGTGTTGATCTGCAATCGTGCTATCCCTAGTTGGCTGGATAGTGCTGATTGAATCAACGTGATTTGGCTGAAACTGCTCTTAAGGATGCTTGCTCTGAGGTGGTCGGCTGTTTTAGTGGTGGGTTCGAAAGCCTAAAGGTGTCCCTCTTTACCGATTATCTGAGCGATATCGAGTGCATACAGGCCGTAGTTAGCACCGATATCTAAGACCATCTCGCCGGGGCTGAGTACGGTCTTGACGAAGTTAACCTCTTTTTCAAACCAGTGCCGTTGTTCTCTCAATACATAGGGTGTGATGAGTTCAAGGGAGTCTGGCACGCGGACCCAAAGCCCCGTGTCGGTTGGCAGATAACAGGACGAGTCCGTTTGAGAACGCGAAGCAGGAGATGCTTTGGCTCTTGCAGTATGACTTTGCTGCGCGGCGACGGTGTTTGCGCAGCAGTGCTTGAATTTTTTATTGCTGCCACAGGGGCATGGCTGGTTTCTACCAATAGCCAAGTGTTTTCTCCTTGCTTTCGATTAGCTTGCAAGCATAGATCCATTTTAAATGCTGCATGTATGCGGCCGAGTAGGTCTTGCCTGGTTTGTGCGTTTTGATTGTTCGGTACTGTATCATATCCTGAGATCAATCCGTCTTCACGGCCGCATTCTCGCCTTGTTATCACTCGCTTGTCAGAAAAATAGCTGTTGCTTAGAAACATGCTATCCCTGAATCAATCTCCCTTTCAATTTGAACCTCCAATGCGGGCCACGCGAGGGTTGCTACAATCCCCGCGATGAACCCGCCCCGCCGCCGAGGGGGGCTGCGGCTAAGGCTCGGCTGATTCTGGCCGCGCGCCGCGCCCGTTGTCGAGCGCGATGCCGGCCTTTATAGCAGTCCAGCAAAGGGCTGTACCTGGACCAGATCGCCCGTCGCTATATCGCCCTGGTCTTCGCTGAGTACGATCAGGCAG
>SDWN01000558.1 GCA_004195305.1 Neptunomonas sp.
AGATGTGTATAAGAGACAGAGGAGATGGCGCTAAAGGAATTTCTTAAGCTGGGTGCCGGAGAGTTGAAAAGTGGTGGCTTTAACCGTCATTCAATCCAGGCAGACAGCGTCGAGGCGTTGATTGGTGCGATCTATCTGGATACCGGGATGGAGCCTTGCCGGGAGCGAATCCTTGCTTGGTATCAGAGTCGTCTAGAGAAGTTGACGCTGGAGGATACGCAGAAGGATCCGAAAACTCGGCTGCAGGAGTTTCTGCAATCGCGGCGCAAGGCGCTGCCTGTTTACCACCTGATCCGGGTGGAGGGCGAAGCCCATGAGCAGACCTTTTATATCGACTGCGAAGTGGAAGCGCTAAAGCAGCATAGTGCGGGTCAGGGTGCGAGCCGCCGTATTGCCGAACAACAATCTGCCGCGGCTGCATTAATTGCGCTCGGAGCTGAGAGAACCTCATGAACGATCAGGATCCATCCAGTCGCTGTGGCTATGTAGCCATTGTTGGTCGCCCCAATGTCGGCAAGTCGACACTGATGAACCGTATTTTGGGGCAAAAGCTCAGCATCACCTCACGTAAGCCGCAGACTACTCGCCATCAGATACTGGGGATCAAGACTGAAGGCGCCGATCAAGTGGTTTATGTTGACACGCCCGGGCTGCATAAAGATGGTGGTAAGGCGATTAATCGTTATATGAACAAAGCTGCCAGCTCAGCGCTACGTGATGTCGATGTGGTGATCTTTATGATCGATCGGAACCGCTGGACAGATGAAGACGAAGCGGTGCTGGACAAACTCCGCTACTGCACGATGCCGGTGATCCTCGCTGTTAATAAAGTCGATCGCATTGAGGATAAGGAAGATCTGTTACCGCTGCTGTCACAGCTAGCGCAGAAAATGGATTTTGCCGAAGTGATCCCGCTGTCCGCACAGTTGGGTTCTAACGTCGATCAGCTTGAAACCTGTGTTTTGGCAAGGCTGCCCGAGGGTGTGCATCACTTTCCCGAAGATCAGATCACTGACCGTAGTTCACGGTTTCTGGCCGCAGAGCTGGTCAGGGAAAAGATCATGCGTCAGCTCGGTGATGAGCTTCCTTATCAGATGACGGTCGAGATCGAAGAGTTCAGCCATGAAAAGAACATTCTTCATATCAGCGCGCTGATACTGGTCGAGCGCGATGGCCAGAAGCGGATCCTGATCGGCAACAAAGGTGATCGGATCAAGCTGATCGGTCAGGAAGCGCGCATCGATATGGAGCGTATGTTTGATTCCAAAGTGATGCTAAAGCTGTGGGTTAAGATCAAGAGTGGCTGGTCCGACGACGAGCGAGCCCTGCGCTCACTGGGCTATGACGGCATCGGCTAAGCGTGCTGAGCAACAGTTGAGTTTTGCTCTCCACAGCCGGCCCTATCGTGAGACCAGTGCCTTGGTCGACTATTTTAGCTGCAACCATGGTGTGATTAGGGCTCTGGTTAAAGGTGTTCGGGGTGCTCGATCACGGCAGCGGCATCTGCTCCAGCCGTTTCAGTGTTTGGAGCTCAATTGGCACGGTAGTGGTGACCTTAAAACGCTGTATCAGGGGGATCTGGCCGGACCTCCAAGTCTGCTTCAGGGGCGCAGCCTCTGGTGCGGTCTGTACCTCAATGAGCTGACCTTGCGTTTGTTGCCCCAGAGCGATCCTCACCCTAAATTGTTTGCTTACTATCAGCTGGCGCTGGAGCGTTTGGCTGATCCGCAGCAGCAGGAGGTTGTATTAAGGATCTATGAACGCCAGTTGTTGCAACAGTTGGGTTTCGGAGTGGATTTCCAGCATGCAGGGTCAGGCTGCAGGATCGAACCTGCGCGCAGTTACCGCTACGATCCGCAGCAGGGGTTTGCTCCGGTGGATGATCAGCCCGGCTATTCGGGTGCCGTTCTGTTGGCGCTGGCAGAGAATGATTATCAGCGTGCCGAGGTGCGCCGGGCCGCCAAGCAATTAATGCGTCAGGCGTTGGCTGCGCATCTCGGAGGGCGGCCCTTGCACAGTCGGGAGTTGTTTCAGCGGCGTGGTGACTTTAAACCCGCTGAGGGCTCTTTATACAGTGCCCTTAAACCCGCGGAGGGCTCTTTATACAGTGCCCTTAAACCCGCTGAGGGCTCTTCATCATGATCCTGGGTATCGGTACCGATATCGTCCATATCAGCCGGATCAAATCCAGCTGTGAGCGGCTGGGCAGGCGCTTCGCCGAGCGTATACTGACATCCGAAGAGTTGCAGCAGTGGCATAGCCATAGCCGTCCTGAGGTTTTTTTGGCTAAGCGCTTTGCGGTTAAGGAGGCGGCCTCAAAAGCCCTGGGGACAGGCATCGGGCAGGGTGTTTCCTGGCAGCATATCAGCATGACTCATACGGAGCTAGGGGCGCCATTATTGCTCTTGACGGGTCAGGCTCAACAGCGGGCTCAGCAATTGGGTATGAACCATAGTCATCTTAGTTTGTCGGATGAAGTTGATATGGTGGTGGCTTTTGTGGTCATTGAGCAATAAGATCGGCGACCTGTTTTTAGTTGAGCGCATTAGTAGGAATTATCATGACATTATCTTTCCCTACCATTGAATCCTGTGTCGGTGGCACCCCCTTAGTACGCTTACAGCGTTTGCCGGGCACGACCAGTAATACCATTCTGGTGAAGTTGGAAGGCAATAATCCGGCGGGCTCGGTCAAGGACAGGCCCGCGTTGAGCATGATTGATCGTGCCGAGCAGCGCGGTGAAATCATGCCCGGAGATACTCTGATCGAAGCGACAAGTGGCAATACGGGTATCGCACTGGCGATGGCAGCGGCGATCAAAGGTTACCATATGGTGCTGATCATGCCTGGAAATATGAGTCAGGAGCGTAAAGTCGCGATGACGGCCTACGGCGCCGAGTTGATCGAGGTCACGCAGGAGCAGGGAATGGAAGGAGCACGGGATCTGGCCACGCAGATGCAGGACCAGGGGCGCGGTAAAGTGCTGGATCAGTTTGCCAATGGCGATAATCC
>SDWN01000561.1 GCA_004195305.1 Neptunomonas sp.
TTATGTACAGGATGTACGGTATGCCCCGAGAGCCATGGATGGCGGTAGGGGCGATGTACAGGATGTACGGTATGCCCCGAGAGCCATGGATGGCGGTAGAGGCGATGTACAGGATGTACGGTATGTCCCGAGTGTTAGGTCTATGGTCAGACTAGGTCCCTATCCAAATTGGACCTCATTAGCTGAGTACATGATCCACCCTGTCAGACCCTCTCCCAGGATCTAAATGACTATTCTTGAGTTACAGAACATGCGACAGGCAGCGAGGAGTCTGGGGAACTTTCGACCTGTTTTTGCAAGGAAAGACGGGACTGTTTCAGTTTGTGGTCAAGGACCCAGTTGAGGTTGCTCACTCGAAGCACGCTCATGATCAGGTAGACAGGGGGGCCTGAGTTCATGAGCTATGGTATATTCTAGTTTGTAATACGTTCTTTCTGCTAGCAGGGGGTGAAATAATCTGCTGACGACCTTATGACCTTGTCATAAGGTCGTTTCATGACCTGTGCATAATATTGTCCTTGCTTGGACAGGGGATAAGCTGTTGACTTATCCCCTGTCGCTTTTGCCCCAGTCTCAGGATCTATGAAGAGTATCAGGCTGAAAGCGGTAATGAACAAACTCTTAGGGTACAGGGTGGATGCTTATAAAGAGTGCTGATTACAGCTTCTATAAATAAGTGATTTTTTCAGTAATATTTAACTGCTAGTGATGTTACTCATAACTAGTTTGTTATTATATGTTTTTTTCTGACAGGTTATTTATCACCTGTGTTTGGAATGTTTTTAATGAATAATGAAAATATAAATGTCGCTCGAACTGGATTGTTGACAGGCATCAATCCTGCCATGGGGATCCTGGCAAAGGCGATGGTCCTATCATTTCTAATTTTTACGATTATTAATGTAGAGTTTGCTGGTGAGGTTTATCAGCATGTTAAGAACTGGATACAGACGACGTTGAACTGGTATTACGTCAGTCTCACGTGCATTTTCTTCTTCCTCTCCTTGTGGTTGGTTTTTAGTCGATTTGGTAAACTACGATTAGGTGCCGATGATGAGCGGCCAGAATTCAGTTTCTTCTCCTGGTTTTCTATGCTTTTCGGAGCAGGTATGGGTATAGCCATGCTGTTCTGGAGCATCGCCGAGCCGATCAAACATTTTCAGGGCAACCCCTTCATAACAATGGCAGGCATCGAGGCTGGTTCCGCGCAAGCGGCGCAGGTAGCGATGCGTATCTCATTCTTTCACTGGGGTTTTCACGGCTGGGCAATATATGCAGTAGCGGGTCTGGCGATGGCTTGGTTTGCCTTTCGTAAAGGATTGCCATTGACCATCCGGTCTGCCCTTTACCCGTTGCTCGGTGATCGCATCTATGGCCCCACGGGTCATGCGGTCGATTTGCTGGGTGTGTTCGCAACGGTGTTTGGTGTTGCCACCTCTTTGGGTCTGGGTGTTTCCCAGATGAATGCTGGCTTGAATTATCTGTTCGGTATTGACGTTTCGATCACTTGGCAAGTGGGGCTAATTCTTGGGATTTCAGCGGCAGCCACTTTCTCGGCTGTGTCCGGTGTATCTAAGGGTATTCGAATCCTCAGTGAGCTGAACCTCAAGCTGACAATGATCCTGTTTGCTTTCTTCCTGTTTGCGGGGCCTACCGTTTTTCTACTGGGATTCTATGTGACCAGCGTGGGTGACTATCTAGCGAATATGATTCCCATGGGCTTCTGGGTCGACCCTAATCCTGAGAGTCAGTGGCAAGGCTGGTGGACCGTCTTTTACTGGGGCTGGTACATCTCCTGGGCACCCTTTGTGGGCATGTTTATCGCGCGTATTTCCCGGGGGCGAACCGTCCGTGAATTTCTGTTGGGAGTGATTCTGGTTCCTTGTTTGGTGAGCTTCCTGTGGCTGGCGCTATTTGGCGGCACGGCACTTCATATGGAGCTCTACGGTGATGGTGGCATTGTCGAGGCAGTTAACAAGGACCTGACCACGGCGCTTTATGTCACATTGGAAGCTTTAAATGTGGAGTGGGCAACGTGGCCCATGGCGGCGCTAGCAACCCTGATGATCTTGACTTGGTTTGTGACATCGGCGGATTCCGGCACTCTGGTGATATGCACCCTTCTGTCCATGGGATCCAACAATCCACCTAAAAAGTTCCGTGTTATTTGGGGGATGACAGTTGGTTCTGTTGCTGCCGTGTTGTTGATGGCCGGTGGGCTTAAAGCGTTGCAGGCAGCCTCTATTGCCGCAGCACTACCTTTTTCGATTGTGATGGCGTTGATGGTCGTTGGACTGATTAACTCGATGATTTCTAATTCTGATTTTGAACAGCTGGGTACTGAAAATGCCGAGCCGAGGGCTAACGAAAAACTGCCGGAGGCGAGTCCTCAGCAGCCTGTGTAAATCATGAGCTATTAACCCGGCGGGTTAATACGAGACGCAAGGATGCGTCAACGTTGGTCGAAGACCAATGCGAGCCCCTGAAAATCAAGCAGTTCCAAGCAACTGCGCCAGGTTTTCAGGGGCGATGGATAAAATAGGAATGGACCTATTTGTCCGCCAGGTTAATAGTCAGAGCGGCGCTTGTTACTCTAGCCTTATGCATCTAAAAATAAGACCCTGTTTGTAGGGTCTGGTTTGGTTTGGTGCTAGTCAAAATGGGTTTTATGCGTTGCTGGGCATACCTGTATCACCTTTGGCCAGTCCTGTTACTTGGCCGGTAGCGAAGACTGTTCAGTCTGAATTTTATCGGTTAGCGATGGGGATAGGCGTCCACATAGCCATTTTTTAGTGGGTCAATAGAGATCTCCGGTGGATAGATAAATCTCCTGATCTATCTGTCTTTCGCCTTATCGAACCGGGTTTGAGTACACTCGCGGATAGGGTTTAATCAGACCCGCAGGGACCGGTTTACCAAGGGTGGTGCATCCATGCGCCACCCGATTAGCCGGTCGGCAGGTATTTGCTCCTGCAATACCTGCACTTCCACCATCCCTGGCGGTCGGCAGGTATTTGCTCCTGCAATACCTGCACT
>SDWN01000791.1 GCA_004195305.1 Neptunomonas sp.
CCCCGATGCTGGTGGCTGCAATCACTCAGGCGCTGTCGGCATCCGTTCTTTATCCCCAACAGCTCCGGCTGCCGCTGGTGCGTATGGCGCTGCGAGACTGTGCCCGCAGCCTGAGCCGCACCGGCGTGGCGGTGATGGCGCTGATGATCGCGGTAACGGCTACGATCGGCATGACGGTGATGATCGACAGTTTCCGTGCCTCCCTCGAAGGGTGGCTGCAACAACGGCTGAGTGCGGACATCTATATCCGCCGGCATCAGCCACTGCCGGGCAGTGTCAGGGCGCTGCCGCCTGAGTTGATCGCCTACGCCCATAACCACCCTGCGGTGCAGAGCCTGGCCACGGTCAAACGCAGCGCTACCACCCTTAATGGCCGGCGGGTCGAGATCGTCTCCAGTAATCTACCCGAAGCGATGCAGCGCGGCTATCGGTTCACCGCAGAGCGTTCTGCAATCATCTGGAAACGGTTGCAGGGCAGGGATCAGATCCTGATCAGCGAACCACTGGCAAACCGCTGGCGGCTACAAACCGGCGACAGCGTCGAGCTGCAAACGGGTGCGGGCCTGCAGCCATTCAAGATTGCCGGGATCTACCAAGATTACGGCAGTGATAACGGCCGAATCCTGATCCCCGAGGCACGCTTTGAAACCTACTGGGGTGATAGTCGACCGACCGGGATGGCCATTTACCTGCACCGCCCGGCCGACGTGGATCGTGTCATCGTCGAGATTCAACAACACGTTGGCCTACCCCATCTTGAACAACAGGCGGGTCAACCACCACCCTTGGATGTAACCCCAGGCGCGCGACTGCTGCAGCGATCACTGGCGGTGTTTGAGCGCACATTCCTGATCACCGACGTACTGCGTCTGCTGGCGTTGGCGGTGGCTTTTATCGGTATTCTGGGGGCGCTGATGGCGCTGCAACTCGAGCGTCAGAACGAGCTCCATATCTTGCGATCACTGGGATTTACGGCTTTCGAGCGGGCTAAGCTTTTACTCTATCAGAGCGCGCTGCTGGGGCTTTTGGCAGGCCTCATTGCCATCCCAACCGGCCATCTGCTGGCCTGGCTACTGATCGAGGTGATTCATCTGCGCGCGTTTGGTTGGAGCATGAGTTACCAACCCAGCATCAGCGCGGCGCTGTTCGGGTTGTTGCTCTCGGTCAGCGCCGCGCTGCTGGCCAGCCTGTGGCCGGCTTGGCGCTTTGGTCGCCACAGCCATCGACCCCGGACCGAATAGGAGAGGCCCTTGGCTAAATATCTGCTGCTGTCGAGTTGTCTGTTGATCGGGTTGGGTTGGTTTGTCGTCGGCATCCGCGACGACTCATCGGGCGAGGCGCTGCCAGGGCCTGCACCGCTGCAGATCCAGCAGTTGCTGGGTGGCAGTGGGAGCATTGATCCGGGATTTCAACGCGCGGATAGCATCCGTCCCTTCGACTTTCCCATCGACCATCTGGACCACCCGGCGTATCGCAGCGAATGGTGGTATGTGACCGGCAATGTGGTCGATGCCGAGGGCCTGCCGTTCGCTTTTCAGCTAACCCTTTTTCGGCAGGCATTGCGTCCCCGCGATGACCAACAATCCCTCAATCCCTGGCTGATCCCGCAGCTCTACATGGGGCATTTGGCGGTGGTAAATATCAACCTTCAACAACATCGCTCGGTCGAGCGCTTCAGTCGTGCAGGTCCAGGGCTGGCGGGTACTAGTGCAGTTCCGCTGCGGATCTGGCTGGAGGATTGGCAGCTTTCGGCAGTGACCGACAGTAGCCTGCTGCCGTTACGCCTGAAAGCGGCCAGCAGCGCGCAGCAGATTCAGCTTGAACTTTCGCTTTCGGCAATCAAGTCACGGGTACTGCAGGGCGAGGCGGGGCTTAGTCAAAAAAGCGCCGAGCCGGGTAACTCCTCGTACTATTACTCCTACCCGAGATTGCAGGTCAGCGGCCAGTTACGTTGGGACGGTAAGCCGCATCAGGTCAACGGCCAAGGTTGGTATGATCACGAGTGGAGTAGCAGCGTGCTGGCCGACTACCAGACCGGCTGGGATTGGCTGGCGCTGCAGCTCGATGATGGTCGCGAGTTGATGCTGTATCATATTAGAGCCAAGCCGGGGTACCCGCAAAACCTGCAAAGTGTGCTCATTGGTCGTGACGGCAAGCCGCGACAATTGTCCCCCAATGAGATCGCTTTAACCGTGCTCGAGCATTGGCGTAGTCCCAACGGCAAGCGGTATCCAGCCCGTTGGCGGCTACGCATTCCGAGCGAGTCGCTGGATGTTGAAATCGTGCCGCGGCTGGCCGATCAGGAGATGCGTCATTCACTCAGCTACTGGGAGGGTGCCGTGGTCATCAGCGGCAGCCACCCAGGGCTGGGGTTTGTGGAATTGGTGGGTTATTAACGGCTGTTACGACGGGTCTAGGAGGCTGACCGAGAACAGACTGACCTACTCGGCAACCGCTCCTGCGTTGCTCTACCTCCTGCATCCATGCAGTCGTGCGAAACCTGTATTTCGGCCAGATTTGACGCTCATTTTCGGCAAATAGAACCACTATTCACAAGCTGCATCCCTGCAGCTTGCCCTACGGGCAGCTATGGCTGTGTAAATCAGCTATCCTGCCGATTTATCTTCGCAAATGAACGATAAATCTGACTCAAAATACAGCTCTCTCGCTACGATCGCTATTCTCGGTCAGCCTCCTAGGCTAACATCCACCCCGCTTAAGGCCGCCATCCCCGAGGGGAAACCGAGGGTACAGGTCAGCAAGAGCACTGCGTGATGAACTTCTTCCCGGCTCGCTCGGGCTCTGGTTGGCAGCGCGGGATTAACGCTGTCGAGTGGGCTCAAACCGTCAGCGTCCCTTTGCCGTTCAGGCTTCAGAGTCATATCTGAGTAGCTATGTTCGCAACAGTTCGAGAGGCATCGGACCATGCTTCAGGCGACCGCGCTGAATTTCTCAGCTGCGAATGATGCTCCTTCGGCTAAAATTAGCTAGAGGAGGAGAGCACCGTGTTATTGAGAAGCCATGACTCGC
>SDWN01000085.1 GCA_004195305.1 Neptunomonas sp.
AGATGTGTATAAGAGACAGGGTTTGAGAGTGACGCGCTCATGGGTAACGATCCACCTTGGCTAAGGTGAATCCAATTGATTTGAATAGAATAATGACGTAGCGTCAGTTTATTGATTTGGCGCATGGAACTGTAGTTCAACAGGCAGTTAAAATATCTTTATAAGCAAGTAGTTCTTGTGGCATTTGTCAATTTCAGGAGAGTTTTAAATGCGCATTATCCCTTTTATCTCTGCCCCGCTGTTTTTGGCCTTGAGTCTGTCGCCTATAGATGCTCAGGCGTTTAATGCCCAGAAGACCCTCAAGAAGCAAGGTTGTCTGAAATGTCATGCGATCTCGCGCAAGAAGGACGGTCCTTCGATCAAGGAGATCGCAAAGAAATATCGTAGTGAGGAGAACGGTACCGCCAAACTGCGTGAACACCTGACCCTGTCGCCCGATATCGAGGTCGATGGTAAGTCCGAGAAGCATAAGAAGTTCAAGTCTAAATCTGACACCGATATGGACGCCGTAATCGAATGGATCCTGTCAAAATAACCGCTGCTTAAGCGCAACAGGGAAGTCTGCCCATGTTTAAAAAATTCTTTCAGAAATACGGTGTGGTGCCACTGCTGGTGGCCATGTTTGTGGGTGCCGGATTGGTGGTTGCCAGCAATGCGGCGCTGGAGTTCACCAGTACCGAGTCGTTCTGTATCTCTTGTCACGAAATGGGCGACAACGCCTATGTCGAATATCAGGATAGCATTCACGATCGTAACCGTTCCGGTAAACGGGCTACCTGCCCGGATTGTCATATACCCAAAGAGTTCTTTGCCAAGATCTGGCGCAAAACCATCGCTGCAAAAGAGGTGTACTACCACTTTACCGGCAAGATGGACACGCCTGAAGAGTATGAAGAACACCGTTATGAAATGGCGCTCAGTGTCTGGAAGCGGATGAAGGCGAACGATTCGCAATCCTGCCGTAACTGCCATGACGTCGATAAGATGGATCCAGAGATGCAGACCGAAGAGACTGTCGATCGTCACACCAAGGGATTTGCCGAGGGCAAGACCTGTATCGACTGCCATTTTGCGATAGCGCATTACGAGCCGGAAGGGGAGCTGGCACCGGAAGATCTTTAATAACAGTGGCTACACAGCAATATTAACCCGGCGGGTTAATAGGAGACGCAAGGATGCGTCAACATTGGCCGAAGACCAATGCGAGCCCCAGGAAATCAAGCAGTTCCACGCAACTGCGGCAGATTTTAGGGGCGACGGACAGATAGGTATGGAACCTATTTGGCCACTAGGTTAATAGTTTAACCTCGGGAAGAAACTATCCGCACGAACTTGCCGCAAAGGCTTGGCGTGCGGCGATGACGAATAAAAATGGAAAGGGTGAATGTTCATGGATAAGTGGCTGCGGCTAGGGTCTGTAACCAAGGCGTATTTGTGTGCGCTGTTGCTCGCGTGTCTGGTGTTACCGCAGATTTCGCACGCAGATGAAGATGAAGATGCGCGAGGGGATCTGGCGTTAAACGGTGATGCGATCTGCACCCGCTGCCATGATGAGTACGAAGAATACACCGTGCTCGCTATCGGTAAGACTAAACACGGAACCCGCGCCGATGATCGTACGCCCAGCTGCACCAGCTGTCACGGCGAAAGCCAGGCGCACCTGGATGGTTCGGAAACCGAAGATACTCGCCCTGCTCTCGATATTGTTTTTGGCCCTCAGTCACCAACACCCGTCAGCCAGCGTAATGAAACCTGCTTAGACTGCCACCAGGGCGGAGAGCGGATTCATTGGCAGATGGGTGCGCACAACGCTAACGATGTCGCCTGTACCTCCTGTCATCAGGTGCATACCGATCATGACAAAGTACGTGAGCGCCTGACTCAGTCCGAAGTCTGCTTTACCTGTCATAAACAGCAACGCATGGATTCGCAGAAGTTCAGCCGCCACCCGATTGAAGAGGGCAAGGTGGTCTGTTCTGACTGCCACAACTCGCATGGTTCTGCAGGTGTCAAAGAGCTGGTTCGCGATACCGTCGTTGATACCTGCTATCAATGCCATGCCGAGAAGCGTGGCCCCTTTATCTGGAATCATGAGCCGGTTAACGAAGATTGCTCCTACTGCCACAATTCGCACGGTTCAAATATCGATGCGATGCTGAAAACCCGGATGCCGATGCTGTGCCAGAACTGTCACGAGGGTGATGCGCACCGCGGTCTGCCGCCTGAGGAGAACTCCCGGTTCACCACCGGACGGGCCTGTGCGAACTGCCACACCAATATCCACGGCTCTAACAGCCCCGCCGGAAATATCGGTTCACGGTCGCTGCGGAACTAACAGGGAGAAGGACTATGACAATGTTTAAATATGCAGTGTTACCTCTGTCGGCCATGCTGCTGAGCCCTTTATCCACAGTGGTTTTGGCGGAAGAAGAGGAAGAGTATGACGAGATGGAAGAGGTGCGGCTGCTGAGTACACCCTCCAACAGTTTTTCTGCGGGCCTGGGGTACAGTGGCGATGATCTGACGATGCTCGGCCGTTATAACGGCCGCAGCGATCAAGGCGCCTATCTACTGCTCGATTTTGATGTCAATCAGCGAGACGATGAAACCGGCACCTGGACCCTGGTAAACGGTCGTAATGTCGGCCTGAGTAGCCGTAATTTGCGCTACGAGCGCAACCGCCAGGGTGACTGGCGCTACTTTATCGAGGTAGACCAGCTCGACACAGTCGACCCGTACCTGTATCGGACCGACCTGAGTGGTATCGGCAGTAGCCAGCAAGCCACCGGCGGCGCTAATAGAGAGGTACAGCTATCCCAGGAGCGCAAGAACGTTAAAATCGGCATGGGTAAGCACTTTACCAAGGCGTTGGATTTCGCCCTCAGCTACCGACATGAGAAAAAAGAGGGCGGGCGCAACTGGGGGCCGACATTCTCCTTTATAGGCACTAAGCCCCAGACCTTCTTCATGGTCGAGCCGATCGATTATCG
>SDWN01000088.1 GCA_004195305.1 Neptunomonas sp.
TCACTAAGGAGCATAAATACGTCCAGCATGCCGAAGAGATTGAGCAAGAGTTGCTGGGGGATCTGCAACAGCTGATGGCAACGGTATCTTCTGCCGAAGCCAAGGCGGGGATCGAAACGGTTACTGCACAACTGAAGCAGTACACCCTGGCCTTTGAACAGGTCGAACAGCTGTGGGCCGCGCGTAATAAGGCGCTTAAGCCGATGATCGGCGAAGGCGCTGAGATGGTCGCCATAATGGACCGGGTGATGGTCGAGTTCGCCGACGCTGAAAGCGTGCAGCTGCTGGCTCTGGGCGCACGTGCGCAACGCGATCTGATCTTTGGTCGCCTGTTTGTACTCAAGTATATGGAGGAGAACACCGAGGCCAAGTACCAGGTCGGTGCCGACGCCATGGGTGATAAGACACTGGGGGTTCAGATTCAGAAACTACATAGACTGGTTAAGAGTCAGGAGATCAAGGCGGATCTGGCGCGCTTTAATGAGGTTCGTAAATCCTATGTGACCGGTTTAGAACAGATGCACGCCGCATTGACAGAACGTAACACACTGATTCAGAAGGCTCTGTTTGAGATAGGGCCGAAGATCACCGCTGAGATCGAAGTACTGAAAGCTGCCGATGAGAAACATCAGCTCGAACTGGCCCATCAGGTCGAGGCGATTGACAGCCAAGGGATGCTGCTGGTGAGTATCTTCTCTGCCATCGCCATCACCTTGGGCACCGCTATCGCGTACTTCCTACCGCGCTCTATTCGCAAGCCGATCGGCGGTGAACCGCGCGACATCCAGGCACTGGCCAACAAGATAGCCGAAGGTGACCTGACCGTCGAATACAGCCATACCGGCAATGAATCTGGAATCTACGCGTCGATGCGGGAGATGACCGAAAAACTGACCAGTATTGTCGACGATGTCACCGATGCGTCCGGTAGCGTCAGTTCGGCGTCGGGACAGATCGCGGCGGGATCTCAGGAGCTCAGCCAGCGCACCGAAGAGCAGGCCTCCAGCCTGGAAGAGACCGCCGCCTCCATCGAAGAGCTGACCGCCACCGTCAAAACCAACGCCGATAACGCCATGCAAGCCAATCAACTGGCCGATGGTGCACGCGATAAAGCGGTGGCCGGCGGCGTCGTGGTCAAGAACGCCCAGCAGGCCATGGACGAGGTGAGCACCGCCTCTAACCAGATCAAAGAGATCATCGAGGTGATCGAAGGGATCTCGTTCCAGACCAACCTGTTGTCGTTAAACGCCTCGGTCGAGGCTGCCCGTGCCGGTGAGCAGGGTCGGGGCTTCGCGGTGGTCGCCGCTGAAGTGGGCAAACTGGCCTCCAAATCCTCCGATGCCGCCAAGGATATCAAAGGCTTGATTAACAGCACCGTGACCAAGGTGGAATCGGGCGCCGCACTGGTGGCACAATCCGGAACGGCGTTGCAAGAGATCATCGCCTCGGTGACCAAGGTCACCGATATCGTGGCCGAGATCTCCGCCGCGTCGCAGGAGCAGGCGGCAGGTATCAGCCAGGTCAACAAGGCCATCACCCAGATGGACGAAGTGACCCAGCACAACGCCTCCCAGGTCGAAGAGACTGCTGCCGCCGCAGAAGCGCTGAACGAGCAAGCGAGCCACCTGCGCGAACTGGTCGGGTTCTTCAACACGACCAATACCAGTCAAAAGCAAGCGACGGTCCGGGCAACCGCCTCCAGCCAGCAGGCAGCCTCGACTCCCAAGTCCGCTAAGGCCAGACCGGTAGTCAAGCCGGTAGCCAAAACCGCTGACGAGGATGGCTGGGACAAATTCTAGCCCGACCGGCGGGGTCGCAAGACCCCGCCTGTGCATCTATGAACAAGGAGCCTTGTATGGCTGTTTTTAAACTTCCCGCCGAGATGGGCATCGCGACCGCTACCGAGCTCAAGCAGACCCTGCATGAATTGCTTGAAAGCGAACAATGCCTGGACCTGGATGGCGCGGCGGTGGTACGTGTGGATGCCAGCACCTTGCAGCTGCTGCTGGCGCTGGTCAATGAAGCACCGTTACGAACGGTGCCGATCCGCTGGCTGAATATTTCCGCTGAACTTAAAGCCTCCGCTGAACTGCTGGGCTTAACCGACAGTCTTAAATTGGCCTGAGGGCCCAGGAGCATTTCATGGCGACGATCTTAGCGGTCGATGATTCCGTGACTATCCGGCAGATGGTGGCACATACTCTCAAGTCCAAGGGACACACCGTGATCGAAGCGGTGGACGGGCGCGACGGCCTGGCCAAAGCCAAGGCCGGTGCGGTCAATCTGATTCTCACCGATATCAACATGCCGAACATGGATGGCATCGAGATGATCAAACAAGTGCGCGCCCTGCCGGCACATAAATTTACCCCGATTCTGACTCTGACCACCGAATCCACTTCCGATATGAAGATGAAAGGTAAACAGGCCGGCGCCACCGGATGGATCGTCAAGCCGTTTAAGCCGGAGCAGCTGTTAGCCACCATCGACAAGGTGTTGAGGTAATTCCGCATGGATATGAGTCAATTTATCGCCACTTTTTTTACCGAATCGGCTGAAAAGCTGGATGAACTTGAGCACGGCCTGCTCGATCTCGATCCCCATCAGCCGACCGATCCGGACCTGATCAATACCATCTTCCGTGCCGCGCACACAATTAAGGGCGGTGCCGGCAGTTTTGGCTTTATGGCGGTGTCCGACTTTACCCACAAGATGGAAACCCTGCTGGACCAGGTCCGTAATGATGAACGAGACGTGACCCCTGAGCTGGTCGAACTGCTGCTGGAAGCCAAAGACGGACTGGGGGAGCTGCTCGATGCCGCCCAGAACGATGAAGCCCTGGATACCGAGGCGATAGCCTTGATCGAACGTCGGCTGGCGGCGATGCTCAATGGCGACCTGAGCCGGAACTCTGAGAAGACGCCGCCAAAGCCCGCTGAAGCGAGCGCTGTGGGTTGGCAGATCCACTTTACCCCGCATCCCGACATGATGCATACCGGTAACGACCCGCTCCGCAT
>SDWN01000314.1 GCA_004195305.1 Neptunomonas sp.
CACGGTAAGGCGATCGTGATCGGCACCACCGGTTTTGATGCGGACCAGAAGGCCCTGATTGCCGAGGCGGCGAGAACTATTCCGGTGGTATTTGCACCCAACATGAGTGTTGGGGTCAATCTGTGCTTCAAACTGCTTGAGTTGGCGGCCAAGGTGCTCGCCGAGGATTACGATGTCGAAGTGATCGAGGCGCATCATCGACACAAGGTCGATTCACCCTCGGGTACTGCGTTGCGGCTGGGTGAGGTGGTAGCCGAAGCGCTGGGTCGCAATCTGGCCGACTGTGCTGTCTATGGTCGTGAGGGCTATACCGGTGCCCGCCCGGCAAAGGAGATCGGTTTTGCCACAGTACGTGCCGGTGATGTTGTCGGCGATCATACGGTGCTGTTTGCCACCGAAGGCGAGCGGGTTGAGATTACCCACAAAGCAAGTTCGCGGATGACCTTTGCCAAGGGGGCGGTGCGCGCTGCGGGTTGGCTGAGTGGTCATCGTAACGGATTGTTTGATATGCAAGATGTGCTCGGGCTGCGTTAGGTTAGGGTTGCTTGGTCGGTCGCGGCTGCCACGGATGGCTTTTTGTTAGCGGGTGACAATGCGTGCGCTTCTGGTGGTGTCTTTAATGTTGACCTGTGCTGGTAAACCTTAGAATAGAGGGCTATATGTTTCCTTGCGCTAACAGATTGGCTTGAGTGAATAGAGGTCGAAAGTAGGGCTGTCGAGCGTGCGTCGGTAGTGTCGGGCTGTATGGCGGGCATTGCTAAGTCAGAATACGTAGTCGTTCGAAGGAAGGGGTCAGGAATGAAAAAAATTCTGGTGATTGCAGCTGTGTCATCACTTTGGGTGTTGTCTGGGTCGGTTTTTGCTCATGAGTCTGTCTATATGACTGACTCATCGGGCGGGTTTGTAAAAGACGGCTCGGGTAATTGTGTGCGTTCGTCGGGCTGGTTCAAGGGCTCGCAGATTGAGGGCTGCGACCTGGTCGTGAAGGTGTCTGAGTCTGTGCCTATGCCGGCACCCATGCCGGTCGTGATGGCGCCTTTGGATGGTGATGGTGATGGCGTGTCGGATAGTAAGGATGCGTGTAAATTTACCGCCCGGGGTATCGCGGTTGATATGCGCGGCTGTCCATTGGATACCGATGGTGATGGTGTGACAGATCTTAATGATAAGTGCCCGGGCACAGTCCGGGGTCAGAAGGTTGATGCCAAGGGTTGCAAGCTGGTTGAATATAAGGCGGTTTCGATGGAACTGCAGGTACAGTTCCCCAGTAATTCGGCAGAGGTCGCTTCCGCCTATGATACCCAGATGAAAGCGCTGGCTTACGTGTTGGCTGCCGATGTGAACTCCCGTGTGGTCATTAAGGGCCATACAGACTCTGCAGGCGCCGCGGCATATAACAAAGATCTGTCGCAGCGGCGGGCCGATGCCGTTGCCCAGTATCTGATCGCTAATTACGGGGTTGCGCCCAACCAGATCTCCGCAGTGGGCTACGGTGAGGAGGTGCCGGTTGCCAGTAACAAAACAGCAGAAGGGCGTCGTGCCAACCGTCGGGTAGAGGCTGCGTTAGAGGGTAAGGTTAAGCAGTAGTCTATCGGCCGCAGGAATCCGGCAATAAGTAAAACGGGGGCTCTGGCTCCCGTTTATGTACAGGATGTACGGTATGCCGCGGGCGCAGGGACGCGCAGGAGCGGCGATGTACAGGATGTACGGTATGCCGCGGGCGCAGGGACGCGCAGGAGCGGCGATGTACAGGATGTACGTGCCTAAAAATGCTCCTGCATTTTAGGCACTTCCGCCATCCCTGGCGGTCGTATGCCGCGGGCGCATGGATGCGCAGGAGCGGCGATGCTCGTTAGTCGCTAGCGTCTCAGGCTCTTCAGGCGCCGTCTAGCGGCCTGAAGGCGATGGCGGCGCCGCCTCTTTCGGTACCCAGCAGGGAGCAAGCTGCAATAGCGGTCCGTTAGAGAGCTCCCTCCGCTGCATGCTTAGGTAATAACTACTTCCGGGCTGGTCTTAGGGTTGCTGCACGGATGCTGAATAGATCCTGTTTAGCGCTGGAAAATTCCGCCTTGTTCTAGTAACATGCAGCCAGTTTGGCTGGGTGGAAATTGGCCGATCAACAATTCTAAAAAAGCGGGATGCGAATAGTTAGTTCGCCTCTCGCTTTTTTGCAGATAGCAGTCGGTGATTTTAATCCGGCGTCACTTATTCAGTGGGAGGCGACATTGAGCAAAACAGCCATTCTGGCCCTGGAAGACGGTAGTATATTCAGGGGCAAGGCGATTGGAGCTGATGGGGATACTACCGGCGAGGTGGTTTTCAATACATCAATGACCGGCTACCAGGAGATTTTGACGGATCCGTCTTACGCCCGCCAGATCGTGACCCTGACCTACCCCCATATCGGTAACACCGGCACCAACAGCGAAGACGAAGAGTCGGAGTTTGTCTGGGCTGCCGGTCTGGTCATTCGTGACCTGCCTCTGCTGGCAAGTAGCTGGCGCAATGAACAGAATCTGGACGACTACCTGAAAGACAACAATGTCGTTGGTATTGCGGATATCGATACTCGTCGCCTGACTCGGATTCTGCGTGAAAAGGGCTCATTGAACGGCACCATCATCGCCGGTGATGATCTTGGCGATGCGGATGTTGAGCGGGCACTGCAATCTGCACGGGCGTTCCCGGGTTTGAAGGGGATGGATCTGGCCAAAGAAGTTTCTGCTAAGACCGCCTACGAATGGTATGAAAGTACCTGGGAATGGGGTGTGGGACATACAGAGATCGATCCCGCAGAGCAACCCTTCCATGTGGTTGCTTATGATTTTGGGGTTAAACGTAATATCCTGCGGATGCTGGTAGCGCGGGGTTGCAAACTGACCGTCGTTCCGGCGCAGACCCCTGCCAGCGAAGTGCTGGCGCTGAATCCTGATGGTGTTTTCCTCTCCAACGGCCCCGGCGATCCCGAGCCCTGCACCTATGCCATCGAGGCGATCCAACAGGTGTTGGAA
>SDWN01000556.1 GCA_004195305.1 Neptunomonas sp.
GATGCGCAGTTAGACCTGTTGCCTTATTACACCTGTTGTCTGACCGAGCTGGGCTGTGGCGAGCGCAGTTATCCAGAGGCTCAGGCCTGGCAGGCCAGTGTTTCCGGTGGTATCCGCGCCTATGCTTCGGTGCGTGGGGCGATCGACGATGAGCAGCAGGTGAAAGGCTATTTTACCCTTTCGGGTAAAGCTCTGGTTCACAATGCTGCCAATCTTGCCGAGTTAATGAACACCACCTTTACTCAGTTACGTTTAGATGAATATCCCAAGATTCGTGAATTGATGGCGCAAAAGCTGGCGCGTAAACAGCAGGGCATTACTGGCAGCGGTCATGGTTTGGCGATGATGGCTGCATCCAGTCACTACAGTCCGGCGGCGCTGCTGTCCGAGCGCCAGCAGGGGTTGCAAAGCATCGCTCGCCTTAAGCAGCTCGATGCCACCCTGGATGACGATCAGGCGCTGCAGCAGTTGGCGCAGCAGTTGGCTGAGCTCCACCAGTTGCTGCTCGTTGCGCCTCGCCATTTCCTGACTGTTGCGGAACCGGCCCGACGCGATGAGATCGATCGAACCCTGGAGCAATGCTGGCAGCCACTGGCTACAGAATTTGCGTTTGAAGCCTTCTCGTTGGCTCCGGTTCGTGAATCGGTCAAGCAGGTGTGGGGTACTAATACGCAGGTGAATTTCTGTGCCAAGGCCTATGCTACGGTGACGGTTGAGCATGCTGATGCGGCCGCACTGACGGTGCTTGGCGAGTTCTTGCGCAACGGCTTCCTACACCGGGCGATTCGTGAGCAGGGGGGGGCTTATGGTTCGGGTGCCAGCCAGGACTCCTCTAGCGCCTGCTTCCGATTCTTCTCCTACCGTGATCCGCGGATAGAAGAAACTTTGAGCGATTTTGATCAATCGGTTAGCTGGCTGCTGGAATCCGAGCATGCGCCCAGTCGTCTTGAAGAGGCGGTGCTGGGGGTTGTCAGTAGTATCGATAAGCCCGGTTCGCCGGCGGGTGAAGCTAAGCAGGCTTACCACAGTGCGCTGTTTGGGCGGACTCCGGCTCAGCGGCAGCAGTTCCGGGCGCGGGTGTTAATGCTGAGCCTTGATGATCTACAGCGGGTTGCTCGTTGTTACCTTAAAGATCAGCCTGCCAGTGTGGCTATTATTACGGATCCTAAACAAGCGGATATGTTGGCGCAGCAGGGCTATCAATTGTTTAAGATTTGACCGGGCGGCGCTGACGTTGAAAGCTAGCATCGGCGCCTGTCTGCTGCTCTGTATCATCGCGCTCTTTGAGTAGCGCGCCCCCTCTATTACTAGGTAGTCTGTGAGGCTACCCAGGAGACTTTTAGATGACGTTAGATCTAGAGCGGTTGCTGGAGCGCGCTCGCGCTCTGGATGCGATCCTGTTTGATGAGGTGATGGCTGTTATCGCTGAGTATTACACCTATACCCCAAGCGCTTTCAGTAATGGTCGGGTGGATAACCTGGCCGGGCAGAATGAGGGTTCATGTAAGTTGCTGGCGTTCGCAGACTTGCATCAGCTCGATGCTGTGCAGGCGTTGAATCTGTTCGGTGATTATTACCACCGGGAGGTGCTGGAGGATCCCGCAGGTGCGTCCCATGCCAATATACGCGCATTTATGCAAGAGGGCTGGGACGGGGTCTGCTTTGCTGCCGCTCCCTTGGCACCTAAGAGAGCTTAGGCTCAAATAGGCTGGGCGGCGCAGTCGTTCTGTAATAACGATCGCAGGCTGTTGAGCTGGTTGATGGCACAGGTTTGGATAAAGTTAGAGTGGTTGCGTAACGGCTTCTGTTGCTTGAGCCATGAAAAACAGGGGCGTTCGGCGATGGTCCAGCCAATCTGTGAAAGCCGTTGCTCTTGCAGTTGCTGCAGCGGCATCTGTTGCAGTTTTTCGTGACTGACAGGTATCCGGTCGAGGTCCAGAACCTGTAGCTTCCCCGTCAGTGCCAGTTGGAAGCAGATATCATCATGAATTGAGCGGACATCCAGAATCACCTCTGTTTGGGTGTCCTCATTGATGCCAAGCAGGCATGCTAGCTGAATGGCTTCAATCTGTGTCTGCGATTGAAACGCTTCAGAAGAAAAGTAGTAGCCATCAGTGGCTAGCGAGTAGTCCATCTCCAGTCCTTGCATCATTCCGTCACCGGTATTGTTGTTATTGTTGCGGCCCTATTTTGGGGCGCTACCTTAATGGATCGGCAGCAAGATTGCCAGGGGAGATACAGGGTTTAAGCGGGGTTGGAGGCGTGCGGGGAGTTGATTAGGCCATTGTGGGCAAGTATTCGCCTGATTTTATGCGCTTGCTTTGTTAGACGCTGGATATCACCCAAACGGGGAGAGGCGCCAGATTCCAGGCGCACCTGCCAGTGGCAAAGTTCGCTATCCAGGAATTCGAGCAGTTTTTTTGAGCATCCCTGGCAGGGGCCTCGGCAAAGTTGAGCCTCATCAAGTTCAAACGGTAGAGCCTGGCGTATAGCGACAATCAATAGCTGCATCGCAGTTCTGGGGTCCGGCTTTAGCTGTCGCGATTGCTCGGGTTGATCCATTAGAGCGGGGTCCTGAAGTAAGAGCTTGGCAGGTCGTGCCTGTGCAAAAGATCGCCGCTGGCTCGCGTACAGCGAGGCGCGGCGATAACGCTTGGCTACGGGAGTTCAGCGGCTGATGACTCGCAGGTTGATGACTTCTTCAATGTTGCTAAGTGCCTCGGTTGAGGCCTCACAGGGTCGTTCTTCCAGGTCGATGATGGTGTAAGCCAGGTTGTCTCGGCTCTTATTGAGCATATCGACGATGTTCAGGTTGTACTCGGCGATGATGGCCGTGATCTGCCCCAGTACCTTGGGAACATTTCTGTTGGTGATGGTGATGCGTACCGGAGTGGTGCGTGCCAGGTCGATCTGGGGGAAGTTGACCGAGTTGCTGATGTTGCCGTTCTCAAGGAACCTGTCTCTTATACACATCT
>SDWN01000560.1 GCA_004195305.1 Neptunomonas sp.
GACGCCCTGAAGGGGCTATCCGGCATCATCAACCGTCAGAAGGTGGTCTTTATCGGCGCGTAACTCGACCAAAGATTGATACGGCAGCCAGAGGTCTTAGCTGGCGGTGGTATCCCCCGCATTCTGGGGCACCTCGCTGCGTGTGCAGCACCGTCTAATGAGGTGAACAATGACAACCCAAATAAAACGGCGTCTATGCCGAAATCTGTCCGTTATCAGGTGCGAAACTGCGTGACCAGTTGCTGTAGTTGGGTCGAGGCGGTATTGAGTTCCTGTGACGCCCCTGACATCTGGGTGCAGCCTGCGGCCAATTCGATTGCGGAATCCTTGACCGAATCGATGCTGCGGTTGATCTCCTTGGCGACCGCACTCTGCTCTTCAGCGGCACTGGCTATCTGGGTGTTGGCCATGGAGATCTGGTCGGAGGAGCCTTTTATCGCTTCCAGGGCATCGCCGGCGCGGTGAATCTGCGCCACGCTGGCTTGGGCCTGTTGTGAGCTGCTATTCATGACACTGACTGCGCTCTTGGTACCCTGCTGCAGGCGCTCGATCATGGCCTGGATTTCACCAGTAGAATCCTGGGTGCGTGCGGCGAGGCTACGTACCTCGTCGGCCACCACGGCAAAGCCACGACCCTGCTCGCCGGCGCGGGCTGCTTCGATAGCGGCATTCAGTGCAAGCAGGTTGGTCTGATCCGCGATGCCACGAATAACGTCGAGAATGGAGCTGATATTGTTCACCTCGCCAGCGAGCGACTCGATCGATTCCGAGGCGCAGCTGACCTCATCCGCCAGCTTGCTCACCATCGCCATGGAGGTGCTGACGACGGTGGCACCCTCGCTGGCGACCCTCTGGGTATCTTGGGCGGCACTGTTGGCTTTCAGCGCGCTCTGGGCAACCTCCGCCGAGGCGCTGGCCATTTCGTTGATAGCCGCAGCAGACTGTTCCATCTCTTGCTTCTGTAGATCGGAATGGCTGCGCGTGTGCTCCGAAACGGTTGCAATATGGCGGCTGGAGGTGGCTACCTCCTTGGCGCTGGTATCGATCAGCTGTACCTGCTGACGTAGTTTTAGCGCTAGGTTTTGCAGCGAGGTTGCCATGGTGCGGGTATCCAGCAATCCCTCTGCATGGATGTGGCGGGTGAGGTCGCCGTTGGCGCAGTGGCGCATCTCATCGGCGATGCGGCAAAGCTGTACGGTGGCTGGAAGAAGAGTTCAGATCGTGAGCAGAACGCAGCCCCTCAAATCTGGCCCCTCTCTAACTTAAGAGAGTCGGGTTTCGCACGACTGCATGGATGCAGGAGGTAGAGCAACGCAGGAACTATTGCCGAGTAGGTCAGCCTATTCTCGGTCAGTCTCCTAGGCTTGTGTCTATCCAGCTCAAGGCCGCCATCACGGCAGGGAAGCCAATCGTACTGGTCAGTAAAATGATCGCGTGATGAATCTCATCCGGGCTAGCGCCCGCATTTCTTGCCTGTCTGGCATGGCTATGGACTGCACCTTCGGAGCGGATACTGGCGGCAGCCGCTAATTGGATAAGCTGCGCAGTCTTGGCTTCGATAGGGCCCTCCTGTTTGACCGCTTTACCCAGATTATCGATCGCCTCGGCAAGCTTTGGGTGGCGCTGCTGCATGTGGGTGAATGTCTTGGGGAGTGACGTTGTCGGCATGATAAATTGCTCCTTGGTCGTTATGAGGTCAGGCGCTTGCCCCACCGTAGTCGGATGATCGGGCTGTGTTGATCTGCAAGGTCTCAGTGTGACGTTGCGATTGTTGGGTGGTCAGGTGCTAACAGATCATCCGGTCTGCCCGCGTCAGTTTTGCTGTAGTCACAGACACCCTCGGGGAAAATTTGCTCTAGCTGTTGCTGGTAGCGACGCATATCAATATCACCATAGAGGCCCTGAGATAGGGCCTGCTGGACCGGCATCAGTTGGCATTTAAAGAGATCTCCCGACCAGGGGCCTCCTGCCTGAATTCTGCTGTTGCTGTACATCGGGTATAGTTTTTGGCATGCGCCCTCTTTTTTGTTATTCCACTCGCCATCCCATACGCCCGCTCCCTGATATACCACGCTGGCATCGGCTGCAAAGCAGCTATCGTGCAAGGTGTCAGGTTTTGTATCATTGGTTGCATCAACGCTGGCAACCTGGGATGAGCTTTTTTTATTGAGTAGCCACTGATCCATCATGACAAAAGCATCGTTGACCGGGCTGAAATCTTTATGGGCTATCCAGATGACATGATTATTAGCCTGTCCGTTGGCCTGGATGAGTCTTAGCCGACTATAAAAAGATGCCGAAACATGGTGCATATTGAGGTCGTTTTCAAGATAGTGGCGCACATCAATGATGGGCAGCGAGAGTTTACCGACAAACACCTGCCCCGAGCGGTATGCTGACTGCATCGCCGCTATCGACCCCGCGTGTCTTGGGGCAACCTGATGTTCAATGTCAGAGATATTATGATTGCCCCATAGCGATAGCCATAACGGCATTTTTCTCCCGAGCGGGGTGATGATAACCTCCTGTTGCATTTCAGCCTGTGGCTTCCATCCGCCGATTTTGCTATTTAAATCAATAAAATCATCAATCGATAAACGCCCGTCTTGCAAGGCTGTTAAACCGTATTGGACCCCGACGTTGTCCCAGGTAGAGCGGCCAAAACCATCGCGATCGGTGCCCAGAAGAGTGACTACATCCTGCCAGTAACTCCAGTTAACCTGGTCGACCACATCTGGATGAAAAAAATCTCTTAGGAAACCCTGTTTAGGATTGTTGATATAACTGGATAAGCCGAAATAGCCATTAATGCACTCGCTGTTTCCTGTGGGCAGGGAGGGCGCAAAACCGGCCATGATCTGATTAACAGGCAACAGGTAGGGTATCCGCTGCGGGAAGTCATTCAGCGCGTTCATCCCCTCCACCCACTGTCGTTTGCGCCAATCCTTCCAGTGACGCTTGTTTTCGGCACGGAAGGCGAAATAGTTATTAAGTAGATCGCAATCCAGG
>SDWN01000564.1 GCA_004195305.1 Neptunomonas sp.
TAGCATCCGAGCTGGCCCGTGTCGAACACTTGGAACGAGTCAATCAGCTGAACAGTGAAGGGCAGGGCCAGCTGGAACAGAGCAGGAGGGATATCGAACGGTTGACCGAGTCGCTGGAAGCCAGTCGCAGTCAGCGTCTGGCGCAGGAACAGCAGATATCTCAGTTGACCTGGGAGATTGAATCAAAACGAGACCCGCAGCCGTTGCTGGCGGCGGCTCGCGTTGCTGAACAGCAAACCGGTCTCAGTGAGGTGCCCTCTATTGAAATCATCGATCCGCCGGTGGTGCTGACCCGTAGCATTCCCACCGTGCAACTGCGTAACCGGCTTGCGCAACGGGAAGTTATCGGTAAGGTAACCGCTCCGGCGGGAGTGCTCTCCTTCAGTGTCAATGGTCAGAAGCACAGCATTGCCGGTAGCAACCTGTTTAGGGTCACTATACCTCTTGACCGGGAGGAAAATCCGGTCGATATCGTGGCGATCGACCGGGCGGGTCGCCGGGTCGCCGTTAACTTCTCAATCTTTAACCCGGTATCCGGAGTTGCCGAGCCTAAGCCTTCTGCCGAGGAGCTAGTTGACGCAGAGGGGCTGAAGCTTGGTCGCTACACAGCGTTGGTGATCGGAAACAACAACTATGCCAACCTATCGACCCTGAAAACGGCGATTGCCGACGCCAGAGAAACCGAGCGTATTCTTCGCACCAGATACGGCTTCAAGACCAAGCTCCTGATAGACGCTGATCGGTACCAAATTCTATCGGCAATGAATGAACTGAGGGTTTCCCTCAAAGAGAATGATAATTTGCTCATCTATTATGCTGGCCATGGCAAGTTGGATGATGCCAATGGGCGCAGTTACTGGCTGCCAGTGGAGGCGGAGAACGATAATAGCGCCAATTGGATATCCAGCACGTCTATCACCGATATCCTTAATGCGATGAAAGCCAAGCACGTCATTGTAATGGCTGACTCCTGTTACGCCGGCAGTATGACTCAATCCTCTGTCGCCCGGGTTGAACAGGAGCTGCCCTCCGAGGTGCGTAAGGAGTGGATCCAAATCATGGCCGACACCCGCGCGCGGATCATGCTGACTTCCGGTGGTATTCAGCCGGTGCTAGATGGTGGTGGTGGCAAGCATTCTATATTTGCCAAGGCACTGACCCAAGCGCTGCAATCCAATACCCAAATTCTCGAGGGCTACAATCTCTACTACCAGATTCTCGAAAATATCTCCGGACAAGTCACCCCGCTTGGTGAGCCACAGATACCCCAGTATGCCCCGATCCACATGGCAGGGCATGAAGCCGGTGAGTTCTTCTTCCGTCCGATTTTATAGGCCCGTGCCACCGTTGACGTTTGGAGCATGCTTACGGGTAATAGCAGCTTGCCCCGCAAGCGGTTACGGTTGTGAGGACTGCGCCTATTGCCGGTCTGGCCGATAGCCGCTGACCCTAAGCGATTGAACGGTACCCAATCAACCAGAGACGTTTTATGGAAGATCGCCCCAGCGAATTCGGCAAGTACCGCATCGACGGTGTTTTAGGCGAAGGCGGTATGGGCATCGTCTACAAAGGGTATGACCCGCTGATTGCCCGCGTCGTGGCGATCAAGACTATCCACAATAGCCTGCTCGAAGGGACCCAGGGGCATGAGCTGAGAAAGCGATTTCGCCGGGAAGCGAGGGCGGTGGGGCGCCTGACCCACCAGAATATTATCGCGATCTACGAATATGAAGAGGATGCGGTAACGCACACCCCTTATTTCATCATGGAATATGTGGAAGGCCGTGAGATCAGCGACTGCATTAAGGAAAGGGGGGCGTTTGGCTTCGAGCAGGCAATTAGCATCATAGAACAGGTGTTATCTGCCCTGGGTTATGCCCATTCTCTGGGGGTGATTCACCGTGATATCAAACCCGCCAATATCATCTTGTTGGATAATGACCGGGTTAAAATTGCAGACTTTGGCATTGCCAGGGTCCAGGAGCTTGACGCCACCGAGCTGGATAGAACGCGTCTGATTAACCCCGAACTGACCCAAGTGGGAATGGTTCTCGGCAGTCCCCGCTATATGTCGCCGGAACAGTGCCTGGGAGTAGAGGCTGATCCGCGATCGGACCTTTATTCCACTGCATTGGTGCTCTATGAGCTGGTGACCGGCAGCAAAGCGTTCTCTGGGCGGCTGGCCAGCAATCCACTGGCACGGATTCAGAACCCTGTTCCGCCACCACCGGATACCCAGGATGCAAAGATTCTTAATCTCTACCACCGGGTGCTTGAAAAAGCGCTAGCCAAAGATCCCAAAGATCGCTATCAGACTGCCGAGGAGTTTTCCCGGTCACTTAGAGCCCTGATCTCCCGCCGCCGGCAGTCCGCAGACCCGCGCATACTCGGAAAATTGATCGTTAGCGATCGGCGCAGATGGCTTGCAGTGGGGGGGGCTGTGCTGCTAGTCAGCCTATCGGTGGGGTTGCTGCTCGTTCGGGATCCCGGTGAGTACATCCCAGCGGCCTCGATCGTGGACACGAGCCGACCGCGCGAACCGCTGAGTTTGTCGCAGCAGGAAAAGGTCAAGCGGCTGCTGCAGGTCGCCGATATCCATACCCGGGTCGGCCGCCTAGTCGCGCCAGCGGGTAGTAACGCCTATTACGCCTTTCAGCAAGTGCAGCGGATAGATCCTCAGAATCAGGCAGCGGCCAGTGGCATCCGCGAGCTAGCGCTGCAACTGGAGCAGCAGATCGGACAATTGGTGAAGGACGGAAAGACTACCCTGGCCCGCGATCTGGTTACCGAGGGGCTGAAATACTTTCCTGACTATCCTGCCTTGCAGGGGATGAGTCAGACGCTGGGTAAGCGTGGCTGAGAGAAGGTCTAGCGATGATTCGATCTATTCGCTGCAACAGATCCGGCCAGTGCCGCTCCCAACAGCAACGGTGATCAAACTCAGTGAGAGGGATCAAATGGGCGCCGGGTTGCCGTTCAACCAGGCTTTGGATGATCGCTAGCGGGAC
>SDWN01000567.1 GCA_004195305.1 Neptunomonas sp.
GTCCACGGGCTTGCGCCTGCTCGATCATCTCCACCGAGCGCTCGCAAGACAGCTGACCGAAATGCAACCGGGCCCCGGCCTGCTCGGCCAATAGCAGATAACGAGCCACCTCGAGCGTCTCCGCTACCTCGGGGATCCCCTCCAGGCCCAGCCGCATCGCGGTCGCCCCGTCATGAGCACAGCCTGCGCCTAACACCGGCTCGTTGGGGCGGACAAAGACCAACAGGTCGTGCGTAGCGGCGTACTCCAGGCAGCGCAGCAGGGTTTGCGCGCTGGGCACGCCGAAACCAGCATTGCTGAAACCGACACAGCCCGCCTCTTGCAGCGATACCATGTTGCTCAGGTGCTCACCTTCAAGCCCTTGGGTCAGTGCCGCCAATGGTAACACCCGGACATGGCCTGCGGCCTGGGCCCGGTCCTGAATCAGCTGGGCGATCGCCGCAGTGTCCAGGATCGGCTGAGTCACCGGTGAGCAGCACAGGCTGGTGATCCCGCCTGCCGCCGCCGCTCTTCCCTCACTGGCGATAGAGCCTTTTTGGGTCTGTCCGGGTTCACGCAGGAACGCCTGCAGATCGATCAACCCCGGACAGACCACCTGGCCACCGGCATCAATCCGTTGTTCGGCCACAAACCCCTCGGGCGCCTCACCGACAGCCACAACCCGCCCCTGCTGCAGATACAGGTCAAACTGTCCGTCGATGTTATTAGCCGGGTCGATCAGTCGACCGCCTTGAATATGAATCTTCATCGTTACACTGCCTAGCTGTTCAATGTGGGGAGTCGCCTTGTTCTCGGCACTCTCTGTTTACCCGGCACTCAGTTGCTGACCACTCATCGCCATCGACATCACCGCCATCCGGGTCGCGATGCCATAGCCAACCTGTTTCAGGATCAGCGACTGGGCACCATCGGCCACTTCGGATTCGATCTCAACGCCACGGTTGATCGGACCGGGGTGCATCACGATGGCGTCGGGGTTGGCCACTGCCAGACGCTCACGCGAGAGGCCATAGAGCTTGTAAAATTCACCCTGCGACGGCAGAAAGGCGCTCTTCATCCGCTCCAACTGCAGGCGCAGCATAATCACCACATCGACATCCTTGAGCCCCTGATTCAGGTCGTTATAAACCTTGACCCCCAGGCTGTCGATATCTTTGGGCAGCAGGGTTTTAGGCGCGATCATCCGCACCTCAGCCGCGCCCAGGGTGTTGAGCGCGTGAATTTGCGAGCGCGCCACCCGTGAATGCAGCGAATCGCCGACGATGGCGACTCTGAGCGCGGCGAAGTCGCCTTTATGCCGGCGAATCGTCAACATATCCAGCATCGCCTGAGTCGGGTGTGCATGGCGGCCATCACCGGCGTTGATAATAGCCACGTTGGGGGTGACATGCTCAGCAATAAAATGGGCCGCGCCGCTGTGCGGGTGACGCACCACAAACATATCGCTCTGCATCGCTTCGAGGTTCCACAGGGTGTCGCGCAGCGTTTCCCCCTTGGTGGTCGCGGAGGTGGCGATATCCAGATTCAGCACATCCGCCGATAGCCGCTTCGCGGCAAGTTCGAAGGTACTGCGGGTGCGCGTGCTGTTCTCAAAAAACAGGTTAACCACGGTCTTGCCGCGCAGCAGCGGCACCTTTTTGACCGACTGCGCCCCCATATCGACGAACGAGTCGGCGGTATTGAGGATATCGGTCAGCAGCTCACGACTGAGCCCTTCGGTAGTCAAAAAATGACGCAGCTGTCCCTGTGCATTCAGTTGCAGCTGGAGGCTGTCACGGTTTGGGGTCATCGCAACGATTCCAAGTCAGTTATGGGGTTAACGGCGGTGGCAGAATAAGGCTCATCTGTTGTTGATAATAAATAAGCTATCGAACATCCGGCATCAAACATCACGCTGCAATATCTGCAACGCAAGAGGCTCTGGACCCGACAGTTTAATCTGCTGATCCGGCTGCAGGCGTAGCGTTTTACCCACGATATCGGCCCGGATCGGCAGCTCACGCGCCTGCAGATCGAGCAATGTCATCAGCAATACCGATGCCGGCCTGCCATAATCGAACAGTTCATTAAGCGCCGCCCGAACGGTTCGACCGCTCATCAGCACATCGTCGATTAAGATAATATCGCGGCCTTCGGTCAGCACCGGTAGTGCCGAGGGCTGCACCTTGGGGTTGAGACCGATGCGGGTGAAGTCGTCGCGGTAAAAGCTGATATCCAGGATCCCGATCGGTGCCTCCAGCCCCAGCAGCTGGCGCACCCGCTCGGCCAGCCAAACGCCCCCGCTGCGAATACCCACCAGCATCGGATTATCGATGCCTCGCTCGCTTAATTGCTGTTGCAACTCGGCGGTCATCGTCTGTAACAGCTGCTCTACGTCGATATGTTGGTGCATTCATCAGATCCTAGGCTTGCTTAAATTTTTCCAAACTGGAGCGGTGCACCGGCTCACGAAACCAGCTCTCCAGTATCAATTGAGCGGCCAGGCCATCCATCGAATGTTTTTTGAAATTCACCTCGCCCCCCGCAGCCAGGTGATAGCCCTTGGCTTCGTGACTGGTGAGGCGCTCGTCCATCAGATAACTGGGGCGGTCGTAGAGAGCATGCATGCGGTTGGCGAATTTGCGCGCACGATGGGACATCTCGCACAGGCTGCCATCCATATTCAGCGGCAATCCGACCACAAAGGCCTCGGGCTGCCACTCAGTCACCAGGGCCGCGATACGACTCCAGTCCGGAATACCCTCTTTCGCAGGGATCGGTTTGAGCGCGGTGGCGGTGGCGATGAGCGCCTGCCCCACCGCTACGCCGAAACGGGTGGTGCCAAAATCGAATGCCAGAATCAAAACGTGTGCTCGCTGTCATGTGAGAGAGTCGGTTCAGAGCTTGCGCCGCCGTGGATTCATCCCCTGACCTCAGGCACGCCCGCTTTGGGCTGTCTCTTATACACATCT
>SDWN01000792.1 GCA_004195305.1 Neptunomonas sp.
CACCACCGATTGCCAGTTGCGGGATGTTCTCCGCGATGAAGTCGAATGCAGCACCAGGGTTGGAGACGATGTCTCCGGCGCCAGCACCTACCAGCTTGGCGACACCCTTGATGCGCTCAATCAGGGCGTTACCGGCGTCGATATCGACGCCGGCGTCTTTATAGCTGATAGAATCGGTGGAGTTGCTCATAGGGGTTTCTAACCTGTCTGGCGGCGCTGCGGATTTAAGGCGCATATTCTATCAGTTTGATCCCGATGCGGTCATCTGCTGGAGGGTAAAAAGGGGCGGCTTTTTCGTTGCATCGACGCAGAGGTCGCTTTGGCTTGTTCGCGCCATGGTTTATGCTTGTCGTCATTGTCAGGGTGACGGTGTAGGCCGGATGAGAATGTGATGGGAAGGTTAAGAGGTGGTTTGGGATCTTGCATGCAGATAAGTGGCGTATTAACGGCCGTATCAAGGCTCGTATTAAGGCTCGTGTTAAGGGGCGTGCTGGTCGGGTTGTGTTGCTTTAGTAGCGCCCAGGCAGCGCGGATCGGTGAACTTTACACGGCGGAGTTGCTGGTGGCAGAGCAGTCGGTGCGAGTTGCGCCCGATCTGGTCAGTCGGGCGTTACAGCAGGTGCTGATTAAGGTCAGCGGCCGCAGGGACAGTATTGAGCAGGCTGCGATCATCGATGCGCTGGCCGAGTCCAGCCGCTACATCCAGCAGTTTAGCTACCAGGGCACTCAGCAGCCGCTGGCGACCGACGATGGGCGCGAGGTACTGGCGCATCGATTGCGTATCGACTTTGAGCGCAGCCTGGTAGATCAGCTGCTGGCCAGCGCCGGGTTGCGCCCCTTAGGCCGCGTTCGCCCGGGTGTGCTGGTGTGGCTGCTGGAAGAGCGCGATTCGGTGCGCGAGTTTTTGGGCCGAGATGAAGACCCGGTGTTTGCCGCAATGAAACAGCGCGCACGCGAGCGGGGCTTGCCGATGTTTCGGCCATTGATGGATCTGGATGATCAGCGGGCACTGTCGGTCGGCGATGCCTGGGGGTTTTTTAGTGACAGCATCCGTCAGGCGTCTAATCGGTATCAGGCTGATTCTATTTTAGTCGGACGCCTCTATCGTAATTCTCGCGGCAACTGGTTGAGCCAGTGGTTATTGCTTAAGTCCGCCACCGATATCCAAAATTTCGATGGCCAGGGGGCAGAGCTTAACCAGCATCTTAGTTCGGCCGTCGACCTGGCTGCAGATCGGCTGTTTGCTAATTTTGTCGGCCCCGTCGGCGAGCTTGATCCCGGCACGCTGCTGCTGGAGGTCGAGGCGGTGGCATCGATCGATGATTATTTTCAGATCACGCAGTACTTGCAGGAGTTACCTGCAGTAAAGGGGATCAAGTTGCTTCGTCTCGATGACCAACGGCTTGCGCTGCAGTTGCAGATTGAGGGCGCGCGCAGTCAGCTACGAGGCGCAATCGGTCTGAATAACCATTTTAAAGCCCTGCCCGATTACAATGATAGCCCGGCAGATACGCTTAATTATCGCTGGCAACGTTAAGCCGGATTACCCCGGAAGAGAGTTTTGATGACCGATTCGCAACGCTGGTTTGTGCTCTGTTTAGCGCTAATGACCGCCGGGTTGTTTTATCTGCTGGCGCCGATACTGTTTCCGTTTCTGACCGGTATGCTGCTCGCCTATATGGGTGATCCACTGGCGGATCGACTCGTACGCAAAGGGTTGTCACGGACCCTGGCGGTGGTGATTGTCTTTGTCGTCCTGACCCTGAGTTTTGTGCTGGCGCTGTTGTTGCTGTTACCCCAGTTAGGTCGTCAGATTGACAATCTGGTCAATCAGATCCCGCTGCTGTTTGACTGGCTCAAATTGGTGCCGATTCCCTGGCTGGAGCAGCTGCTCGGGCTCGATCTGTCTGCACTGGAACTGGACCGGGTGCGCCAGGTTGTGATGCAGAACTGGAGTGTCGGGGGGGATCTGCTGACCCAGTTAGTCGGCCAGGCGTCGCGCTCAGGGCTTGCATTGGTCGGTTTGTTGGTTAACCTGGCACTGATTCCGGTAGTGGCGTTCTACATGCTGCGTGATTGGGATATTGTTATCGATAAAATCCGCGATCTGTTGCCGCGTAATCTTGAGCCTCGGGTGAGTCGCTGGGCCAGCGAGTGCGACGAGGTGCTGGGTGCTTTTATCAAAGGGCAGCTATGGGTGATGCTCTGTCTCGGGGCGTTTTACGCGGCGGGTTTGGGTGTGATCGGGCTTGATTTGGCTCTGATTCTGGGGGTTGTCGCCGGGCTTGCCAGTATCGTCCCTTACATGGGCTTTATTGTCGGTATCGGCGCGTCCTTGATCGCCGCGCAGTTGCAGTTTAACGAGCCGTATTACCTGGTGTTGGTTGGACTGGTGTTTGCGGCCGGACAAGTACTGGAAGCCGTGTTGCTGACGCCGGTGCTGGTGGGCGATAAGATTGGTCTGCATCCGGTGGCTGTGATCTTTGCGATTATGGCCGGCGGTCAGCTGTTTGGCTTTACCGGGGTGCTGCTGGCGCTGCCGGTCGCGGCGGTGGTGATGGTGTTGCTGCGCCACCTGCATGAGGGTTATCGTGACAGTGAATTATACAGTGCTGCAGATCGCTCAAGCTTGGGTGATAATGTACCGGCAGCTCCGTCTCGCGATAGCTCTGCGCCGAACGCTTGAGCCCCATTCGCTAATCAACCTTAGATCTGGATTTTAGTGTCGAAAACTGTGAACTACACTCCCCAACCCCATCAGCTCACTCTCAGTGTCGGCCTACGCGATGACGCCACCCTGGAGAATTTCTACAGTCACCATAATGCACTGGCCGTGCAGGCTGTAGAGGGGATCGCCGAAGGCGTGGGAGAGCCCTTTATCTTCCTGTGGGGCGAGCCCGGTTCGGGCTGCTCGCATCTGCTCCAGGCCGCGTGCCACTGTGCCTGTCTCTTATACACATCT
>SDWN01000076.1 GCA_004195305.1 Neptunomonas sp.
GCAGGTCGTGGGAGATGGCCGCCAGCATCCGGGTGCGATCTTGGACAAAACGGTTGACCCGTTCGCGCATCTGGTTGAAAGCCCGGATCGAACGGCGCACATCCTCGGCTCCCGTTTCTGTCAGTGCGTCAACCGCCTCGCCTCGGCCGAACCGGTCGATCTGGTCTGATAGGCGTGCCAGCGGCTGGGTAATACGGCGGAGCAGCAACACCACGATGAGCACCGCGCTGGCCATAAAACAGAGCGACATAAACAGGGTCCAGGCCCAGCCATGCAGCGGATCCAGCGCGGATTGTACCGCATTCAGCCAGTTGCCAGTCGGCAGTTGGATCGACAGGGTCGCCATCGGCGGTCCCGATAGCGGCGGATTGGTTGGATCGTGAGGCGGTAGCGGCGTGGTGCTGCCTCCCGCCTGGCGATCCTGGTCGGTGACAAAGCGTAGCTCCTGTTCGGTCTGCGCGACCAGTTCGCTGAGGCGAGGGGCCGTACGCGCGGATTCCTGCAGCGCCGCAGAGGCGTCCAGCGGACTCTGTGTGCTGAGCCAGAAATGCATCCGCGGGGTGGTGATGGCTGTCAGAATGCCGTCATGCAGGGGGGCGGGGGTGCTGTTCAGCAGGCGCACGATCGAGGCACTGCGGGCGATCAGGTTGTTGACTTGGGCGGCGCGTACCTCATCTCGCCGCTCTTTGAAAAAGATCAACACGTTAATCAGTTGCACCGTCACCAGCGTCAGTAACAGCAGCGCGACCATACGCCCGATCAGGCTTCGGGGGAGTATCCGTATCATGTTCGCGTCACATCGCAGGCAAAGATATAGCCACCGCCCCAGACGGTCTTGATCAGTGTCGGATTGGCGGGATCCGGTTCGATCTTGCGTCTGAGTCGGCTGACCTGGTTGTCGATACTGCGATCCAGGGCCACGGCTTCTCTGCCGCGGGTGAGGTCCAGCAACTGGTCCCGGCTCAGGACCATCTGCGGATGATTGATAAAGGTCGTTAGCAGTAAAAATTCAGAGCTGCTTAATGCCACGCCCACGCCGTCAGTCGAGCTGAGTTCGCGCCGGGCCAGGTCAAGCACCCAGTGCGCGAAGCCGATTTTGTCCGCGCTGCTCGGTTGGCGCTGGGCTGGCAGGCTCTGGGCGCGCCTCAGGATCGCCTTGATCCGGGCCAGTAGTTCCCGGGGGGAAAAGGGTTTGGTGAGGTAGTCATCGGCACCCATCTCCAGGCCGATGATGCGATCGGTTTCTTCGGTCACGGCTGTCAGCAGGATCACCGGCGTCTGGCAGCTGGCCCGAAGATGGCGGCACAGGCTGAGACCATCCTCGCCGGGCATCATGATATCGAGAACCACCAGATCGATCGCCGCAGTGCGCAGCAGCTGCTTCATCTCCTGGCCGCCCGCGGCGGTACTTACGCGCAGGCCATGCTGGCGCAGGTATTTGCTGAGCAGATCGCGGATATCCCGATGATCATCGACTACCAGAACGTGGATTGCAGTGTTCATCGCCTCTCTCTAAGGGTGCTATGGCCAAAAGCATATGCGCTGTTAAGACCGTGACTATACCTGCGTCGACTGAGGCTGGGTAAGCAAAGTTGTATCAAAGTATGCCAAACCTGAAGCATGCCACTCTTTGCGACAACCTCAGGCTGTGGCGGCAAAGTCTGGTTACATCTGTGCGGTTTAATCAGCCTCAGCAGTGAATCGGAGCATGTCACAACAGCGATCCTGTGTGATCGGGCTCACTGAGTCGATACCCTTTTACCAATGACCTTTTTTTTGATGAGGATCTACCCCATGCATAAATCACTAAGCGCAACTGTCTTGGCAATGGCACTGATTCACAGCCCATTGACCCTGGCCGCCGCACCGGGCAACGCCTCCCATGCACATCTGGGCCACGTCATGACCCAGTGGCATGACACACCGGATCAGCAAGGCCTGATCATGACGGCGTTGAATGAGGCCAAGATCGCCCAGGGACATGCTGAAGCCGCCGCTAAACGACCCAATGACCTGAAGTGGATGAAGATGCACACCGCCCATGTATTGCATGCTCTAGATCCCTCCGCCATCGCTAAAGGCCCTGGTCTGGGCTACGGTCTGATTAAAGCGGCCAAAGGCGTTAGCAAACATATAGGCGCTGCTGCTAAGCAGGCTGATGCCTCCGAGGCTCTGAAATTGCACACCGTGCATGTTGCCACCGCCGCCGGAAATGCCGTGGTCTGGGCCGAGGAGGCCTTGCGCTTATGTGCCGCTATTGCAAAATCCAGCTCGGCCGGGCAAGCCCAGCCCCTGTTGCAGACGTTGGTAAAACTGACCCAGCAGATTCAGGTGGGTACCGATGCCAATGGTGACGGTGCTGTGACCTGGCACCAGGGCGAGGGTGGTCTGAACGAAAGCTTCAAACATGCGGGGATAATCGCCAAATTGGATGGGGTTAACTAACACGATTGGTCTTTATTCGATAATTGGTCTGAACAAAGACCCATTCACCCATGCATGTCGGGTATTGTGGGTCGGGCTTCAGCCCGACGCATGCCGCACAGTGGCCTGAACAAAGGCCCATTCACCCATGCATCTCGGATTTTGTGGGTCGGGCTTCAGCCCGACGCATGCCGCACAGTGGTCTGAACAAAGACCCATTCATCCATGCATTGATTATGCTGGCTGTATACAGGGCGTGTGCGTACATTTCCGGTCCGTCTAAACAAGGCTTTCCCGCTCAGAACGGATCTTTTAGATAAAGAACCCCTGATACTGTTTCGGCGTAACCGCCATGCGCTTCTTGAAGTTACGCTGAAAATGGCTCTGATCCGAAAAACCCAGCATACCTGCCGTATCCACCAGGCTGTTGCCCTGCTGTAACAGCGTCTTGGCTTTTTTAATGCGCTGGTCCAGCTGAAACGCATGAGGCGACTGGCCAAACTTAGCCTTAAAGCTACGAATCAGATGGAAGCGACTCAAGCCGCAATGCTGCGAGAATTGGTCTAGCGAGAG
>SDWN01000079.1 GCA_004195305.1 Neptunomonas sp.
CCTAAAGAGGGGCCGATCAGATTCGAAAGCGCCGCACCCTATCTGGGTAAAGGTAATATTGACGCGGCAGCGCTGCTGTACGAAAAATACGGTGACAATGTCAGTCTGGCGCTTTGTGGACCGGTGGGTGAGTATCAGGGGTTGCTGTCGGGTATCGGTTTTAGCGATCCTGAACGGCGCCCGGTGCGCCTGGCGGCTCGAGGCGGTGTCGGTGCCGTGATGGGGCATAAAAAGGTCAAGGCGATCGTGATCGATAAGGCCAAGACACCGGCGTTACATGATCGTAAGAAGGTATCCAAGGCGGTACGTGAGTACGGGGTCAAAATTCGTGACCACGAAGGATTAAAGAACCTCAATCAATACGGCACGCCGTTTATGGCCGATGTCGCCAACCTGATTGGTGGTCTTCCGGTCAACAATTTCAGCAGGGGTCGGTTAACCGATGGCACCCTGAAGATGGGGGGGCAATTTATCCGTGAGCAGAACCTGGCTCGTGGCGGCGAGCAAACCCACGCCTGTATGCCTGGCTGCATGATAAAATGCAGTAACGTGTATAACTGCTCCGCCGGTAAAGAACTGGTCGCACCGATTGAGTATGAAACCATCGGTCTGATGGGCACCAACTGCGGCTTGAGTGAGCCTGACGATGTGGCTGAACTCAATGCCGTGGTCAATGACCTTGGGATTGATAGTATCGAAACCGGTGCCGTGTTGGGGGTGGCGATGGAAGCAGGGCTGGCTGAGTTCGGCGATCTGGATTACTTGCGTACGGCACTTGAGGATATTCGCCAGGGTACAGAGCAGGGGCGTTTGTTGGCTCAGGGCGCCGCTCGGGTGGCTGAGCATTATCAGGTAAAGCGTGTGCCGGTGGTCAAGAAACAGGCCTTGAGTGCTTACGACCCGCGTATCATGGAGGTCACGGGTATCAGCATGATGGTTACCGCGCAAGGTGGCGATCATACGGCTGGCAACGTGGGGGGCTTTGATTGTAACGGCAAGAGTATTGCCGAGCTGGTGAATGTCAGCATGCAGGCGCAGATCAGTGCTGCGGCTGCCGATTCCTTGGGGATGTGCATTTTTGGTCGTGCGGTGACGGACTTCAATCACGAGCTGCTCACCGACACCATCAATAATATTCATGGCACTGAGTTAGCACCCTCATTCATCGCCAACCTGGGTCGCGAAACGTTGCGGCTTGAGAACGCATTCAACCAAGAGGCTGGGTTCACTGAAAGCGATGACCAATACCCTGAGTTCTTTTACGATGAGCCCTTGCCGCCCACTAATAAGGTCGCTAGATTGTTCAGTGATGAAGTGAACCGTTGTATCGATGCTTGGTGGGAGCAGAACCCAGAGTAAGCTATTAACCCGGTGGGTTAATAGGAGACGCAAGGATGCGTCAATATTGGTCCAAGCCCCATGCGAGCCCCCCAACACTCAAACAGTTCCACGCAACTGCGGCAGATTTTAGGGGCGACGGACAGATAGCTATGGAACCTATTTGACCACCAGATTAATAGTGGGGCGTCTGAAACGGGACTGTATAAGGTTGGCTGTCGTTTAACGGGTTGTTGAAAATCTACCTGCGTTGCCGATACGTCGTTAAAAACGACCTCAAAATGCACATTTATAGCTATAAACTGCGCTTTTTCGATCGTTTTTGCCTAGTCTCGGCGGCCTCGCTAACGCTTTTCAACAGCCTGTTAACGCAATGGCAGGCCTTGTCCTTCGGGTCATTCAGTTTGATCCGCATTCCGCGTGGTGACTTTTTGACAGGTCCATTGTTGTATCGCCATGAGGGCCTGCAAAGTCGCACTTAGATTGCGAACCCGTCTGAGTGGCAGAAATACATTTGGACTTGTTCGCAGATTCCCTAGCCACTACGATCAGCTGCAGAGTACTATTAGCTTATTATTCTTACTCTATTTTCTTGAATTGAACTTCATATTACCAGCCGGCAATGGACGCCGGTTTCCTCCTAGCTAACAAAAACCTGACCAAAGAGGCCGCTCATGACCGGATTTTCGGATGCTATTGCTGCGGCTTTCTCGCTGTTGATAAGCCTGGATCCTGACTTGGCTGAGATTGTGACGCTCTCTTTGTCGGTGAGCCTGGTGGCCGTGTTCATTGCGATTGTGGTTGCGATGCCCTTAGGCGCAGCCTTGGCTATTTTTAACTTTCCTGGGCGCAGGCTGGCGAGGGTCGGGCTGAGTTCGCTGATGGGGTTGCCGCCTGTGGTGGTGGGGTTAATCGTCTACCTACTGCTCTCCCGGTCGGGTCCCCTCGGGGTACTGGGTTTGTTGTTCACCCCGACTGCCATGATTATCGCCCAGGTTATTCTGGTGGTCCCCATTATTGCGGCGTTGACAAGTCAGGTCGTGGAGGAGTTGTGGGCGGAGTATGAGGAGCAATTGCGCTCGTTGGGCGCAACGCCCTTGCAAGCGCTGCCCACCTTGCTTTGGGATGGGCGTTACTCGCTGGTGACCGCCATGTTGGCTGGCTTTGGCCGGGCCATTGCCGAAGTGGGCGCAGTGATGATTGTTGGTGGAAATATCGATCATGCCACCCGGGTTATGACCACTGCCATTGCTTTGGAAGTGAGCAAGGGCGATCTGGCTTTGGCTCTGGGGTTAGGGATTGTGCTGATTTTGATCAGCATCGGCGTCAATGCGTTGGGGCATCTTCTTAAACAGCCAGGTCAGAATAGACGCCCCGTTAATGGGGGTGTGCGATGACCACGGATAGTATCCTGCCTCTGGAGCTGAAGGCGGTCAATTATGAGGCGCAGGGCAAACGCCTGATCAAAGATATCTCCTGCACCTTTGAGCAGGGGCTGCGTACCATCGTTATTGGACCTAACGGTGCCGGTAAAAGCCTTTTTCTCAGGCTTTGCCATGGGTTGTTGCTGCCCGCATCGGGTGAGGTAATTTGGCACGGTGGTGCGCAGGAGGTGATTCGAAACCAGGGTATGGTGTTTCAGCGGCCGGTGATGCTGCG
>SDWN01000091.1 GCA_004195305.1 Neptunomonas sp.
AGATGTGTATAAGAGACAGGTATGCCCTCCTTCAGCGGCGATGAGCCGATTCAGATCGGTGCGGCCACGGTGGTGCCACAAAATCTGTGGATCATGGGTGTCACGATCGTGCTGGTGCTGCTAGTGCGTTACTTTTTCGATAAGACCCTGTATGGCAAAGCTATTCTGGCTTGTTCATGCAACAAAACGGCCGCCGGTCTGGTGGGTATTAACGTTAACCTGATGCTTCTGACCTCCTACGGGCTCTCGGCGGCGATCGGCGCAGTGGCAGGGCTATTGATCGCCCCGATCGCGTTTACCTCCTTCGATGCCGGCATGATGCTGGGATTGAAAGGCTTTTCTGCGGCCATTTTGGGCGGTATGGGCAGTTCCATGGGTGCGGTGGCCGGTGGTTTGGTGCTGGGGGTGCTGGAATCATTGGGGGCGGGGTTGATCTCCTCCGGGTATAAAGATGCGATGGCGTTTGTGATTATTCTGGCGGTGCTGTTCTTTAAGCCCAGTGGCTTGTTCGGATTCAAATCGGCGGATCGGGTATGAAACGTTTAAGTGGGTTTTATCTGTATGCAGCGCTGGTGGCGCTACTGCCGCTGTTTTTTCCTGACAACTATTTTGTCATTGTGGTCGGCGCCACCGTTCTTCTGAATGTGATTCTGGCGGTAGGGCTGAATCTGTTTATCGGCTATGCCGGGCAGATATCGCTGGGGCATGCCGCGTTCTTCGGTATCGGTGCCTACAGCTCGGCGGTCTTTACGACCCGTTTCGAACTAAATCCCTGGCTGGCGATGCTGATCGGTCTGGGTTTGGTTTACATCATTGCCAATCTGGTCTCCAGACCGATACTCAAGCTCAAGGGGCATTATCTGGCGATGGCCACGCTCGGCTTTGGCATTATCGTCAATATCATTCTGGTGCAGGAATCCTCCTGGAGTGGCGGGCCTGACGGTCTGGGTGATATTCCTACGCTGTCGCTGTTCGGCTTTGTGATCGATACTGATCTGCGCTGGTACGGTCTGATCGCACTCTTCTCGCTGGCGGTGGTGCTGGTGTCGTTGAATATTATCGATTCACGTGCGGGTCGTGAGCTACGGGCGGTTCACGGTTCTGAGTTTGCGGCGCAGATGATGGGGGTGGATACCGTACGCACCCGTACGCATGTGTTCGTCCTGTCGGCCATGATTGCGTCACTGGCGGGCAGTCTGTTTGCCCATCAGCAGGCTTTCGTGAGTCCTGAATCGTTCGGTTTCGTGTTTTCGATCGAGATCGTGACGATGGTGGTACTGGGGGGGATGGCATCGACGTTCGGAGCGGTATTCGGGGCGATCGTACTGACCCTATTGCCGGAAGGCCTGGTTGTGTTCGAGGACTATGAGATGCTGGTCCTGGGGGCCATCCTGATGGGCGGGATGATCTTTATGCCGCAGGGGCTGTTCGTCTTCATTGCCCAGAAGCTACGCATGCTGTTCAAGCGCCTGCGCGCGCCTGACCCCAAGAAAGAGCCTCAAACGCCGTTACAAGGCAGGAAATCGCTGGAGTGTGACTCATGACGCTTTTACAAGCCTCCAATCTGGATAAACACTTTGGCGGAGTCGCCGCGGTGACCGACCTTAGTTTCGAGGTCCAGAAAGGGATCATCTATTCGGTTATCGGTCCTAATGGTGCCGGTAAGACCACGCTGTTTAACATGCTCTGCGGCTACTATGTGCCCAATGCCGGATCGATCAGCTTTGCCGGCAAGAGCCTTGAGGGGTTGCAAACGCATCAGATCGCCGCCTTGGGGATCTCCCGCACCTTCCAGAATCTGCAGGTGTTCTACAACATGACGGTGCTGGAAAATGTCATGGTGGGGTGTCACCTGCGCACTCATACCGGCCTGATCAAGGCGGCGTTACGGTTGCCGTCGGTGGTGCGTGAAGAGCGCCAGGTTCGAGAGTGGTCGATGCAGGCGCTGGAGGTTTGCGGGCTGGCGCATCTGGCGGAGCGTGAGGCCGGTTCACTGCCCTACGGAGAACTCAAGAGACTCGAAATCGCGCGTGCGCTGGCATCGGATCCTGAGTTTCTGGCGATGGATGAGCCTGCTGCCGGACTCAACGATACCGAAACGGTAGAGATGCGCGAGCTGATTCTGCGTCTTAAGCAGAAGGGGATCACGATCTTGCTGGTCGAACACAACATGGGTCTGGTGATGCAGATCTCTGATCGGGTACTGGTGCTGGGTTTCGGTTGCTTGCTGGCCGAGGGCACCCCGCAGCAGGTGCAGAATGATCCAGCGGTGATTAAAGCCTATCTGGGTGAGGAGGTGTGATATGACAGCACAACAGCAGACGCCGCTAAACAGTTCGGCTGCCGAACCTTCGCTGAAGGTCGAGGGGTTAACCAGTCACTACGGACCGGTGCAGGCGATCGTGGATATCAATCTTGAGGTTTACCCCGGAGAGTTGGTGACGATTGTCGGTGCCAATGGGGCCGGAAAAACGACCTTGTTGCACACCCTGTCAGGGGTGCAGCCTGCTACTGCAGGTACGGTGACCTTTGAGGGCAGTAATATCACCAATAAACCCGCGCATAAGATCACTGCGCAGGGGATCTGTCATTCCCCCGAGGGGCGGCAGGTGTTTGCTCCCCTGAGTGTCGAGGATAATTTGCTCCTGGGTGCGTTTGCACGGAAGGAAGACAAAGCCCAGATCCGGGACGAGATCGACCATATTTATACGCTGTTTCCGGTCCTCAAAGAGAAACGCTTACAGGCCTCAGGCACGCTGTCAGGGGGGCAGCAGCAGATGCTGGCGATCGGTCGGGCGATGATGGGTAAACCCACACTGCTACTGCTGGACGAACCTTCAATGGGGCTGTCGCCGCTGTTGGTCCAGGAGATCTTTCGGGTGATTCGGGACCTCAATGATCAGGGGGTCACTATCTTACTGGTGGAGCAAAATGCCCGTGCGGCGTTGAA
>SDWN01000304.1 GCA_004195305.1 Neptunomonas sp.
GAGCACTCAGCCCAAGGAGACAACCCAATGCTGATCGGCGAACTGTTACTGCACTCCCTTAAAGCTCATGGCGCCAAAGAGGTGTTTGGTATTCCGGGTGATTTCGCCCTACCGTTTTTCAAGGTCATGGAGGAGAGCGGAATCTTGCCACTCTACACCCTGAGCCACGAACCCGGCGTTGGATTTGCGGCCGATGCTGCAGCCCGTTACAACGGTGGTATTGGTGTGGCAGCAGTCACTTACGGTGCGGGGGCGCTCAACATGGTCAATGCGGTAGCCTGTGCCTATTCTGAGCGCTCGCCGCTGGTGGTGATCTCGGGCGCACCAGGCAGGGATGAGTCTCTCAACGATTTTCTGCTGCACCATCAGGTTAAGACGGTAGACTCGCAATTTGCAATATACCGCGAGATCACCTGCGCCCAGACCCGCCTCGACGACCCCGCCACTGCCGCGATGGAGATTGCCCGGGTGCTGCGCGAATGTATTCAGCAGTCACGCCCGGTGCTGATCGAAATTCCGCGTGACCAGGTCTTTAGCGCCAGCGGCGAACCAACAACCTTGCCTCCAACACCCTATTCTGATGATGCGGTGCAGAATTGCGCCAGCAGCATCTTAGAGCGGCTACAGCAGGCATCTAGCCCCATGCTCCTGGTCGGGGTTGAGATTCGCCGCTTTCTTCTTGAAGATAAAGTCGCCGAACTGGCGCGAAAACTGAACCTTCCGATCGCCACTACGTTTATGGGTCGGGGGCTGCTGGTCAACTCAGATGCGCCCCTGGCAGGCACCTACATCGGCATGGCCGGTGACAAAAAGGTTCAAGAGCTGGTCGAAAACTCCGATGGCCTGTTGATGCTGGGGGTTATCGTCTCCGATACCAACTTTGGCATCTCCGCCAAGCGGGTGCAGAAACAACACGCGATCCATGCCGCTGACCATGATGTTAAAGTCGGCTTTCATGTCTATCACGACATCCCCCTGTCCGCGCTGCTCGACGCCTTGCTGGAGCAGGCCTGCAAACACCCCTACTCCACCACTCCATTAAGCTACCCCAAGCCTGAATGCCCTGGCTTGATTCATGATGACAGCGCGATCGTGCCGATGGACATCGCCGGTGCCGTCAACGACATGATGCGCACCCACGGCACCCTGCCGATCGCCTCAGACATGGGTGATTGCCTGTTTACCGCGATGGATATGGAACAAACTGCTCTGACTGCGCCCGGTTACTACGCCACAATGGGATTCGGGGTGCCCGCAGGACTAGGGATGCAAGCCAGCGACGGCCAGCGCCCGCTGATTCTGGTCGGCGACGGTGCCTTTCAGATGACAGGCATGGAGCTGGGCAACTGTAGCCGCTATGGCTGGGACCCCATCGTACTGGTGTTCAACAATGCCAGCTGGGAGATGTTGCATATCTTCCAGCCAGAATCGGCGTTCAGTCATTTAGGTCGATGGGATTTCGCTTCCATGGCGTCAGGCATGGGAGGAGACGGTTATAAAGTACAAACCCGCAACGAACTCTACCACGCGCTGGAACAGGCGAGCCAGACTCGCGGACGCTTTCAGCTGCTCGATATCCGCATCGAAGCGGGCTTGCTTTCCCCAACCCTGAACCGTTTTGTTACTACTATCAACGAAAAACGTCGACAGGCCACGCAAGAGAGCAAATAATAGGCCCTTGCAGAATCGGACAATCCGACTCTGCTGTCACCTTCGATAGAACAACCAGAGACCTCGAACATGTTTGCAACACTCCAACCCACGGCAGGAGATCCCCTGCTGGCCCTGATGACCGCCTTTAAAGCCGATTCCCGCTCCGACAAAATTGATCTTGGCGTGGGCGTCTACAAGGATGAAGAGGGGCATACGCCCATCCTGGCATCAGTTAAGACAGCCGAAGCCTATCTACTGGAAACCCAGGACACCAAGACCTACATCGGCCCTGCCGGTGCCCCGGCGCTCGGCAAGGCGATCGAGCAGTTATTGTTTCCAACCATCTACACAACAAGCCAGCAACTACTCGCTGACAACCGGGTGGCGACGGCACAAACACCTGGCGGTACGGGCGCGCTTCGCGTCGGCGCTGATTTCATCCACCGCGCCCTGCCTAAAGCCAAGATCTGGGTCAGCAACCCGACCTGGGCCAATCACTACAACATCTTCGAGTCCGCCGGATTAGAGGTGGGTGACTACCGTTACTATGACGCGGCGAATCAGAGCCTCGACTTTGCAGGCATGCTAGCCAGCCTGCAGACCGTGCCCGCTGGCGATGTAGTACTGCTGCATGCCTGCTGCCACAACCCCACCGGGCTGGATCTGAATGCCGAGCAGTGGCATCAGGTCGGCGCTTTGCTGCAAGAGCGGGGCATCATGCCGTTCATCGACAGCGCCTATCTGGGCTTTGCCGAGGGCCTAGAGGAAGATGCCAAAGGGATCAATATCCTGGCCGAATACTGCGCGGATATGCTAATCGCCTGCTCCTGCTCTAAGAACTTCGGACTTTACAACGAGCGTATCGGCGCCCTGACCGTGGTGGCCGCGAACAAGCGCGATGCCCAGGCAGCCTTCAGCCAGATCAGCTACTGCATCCGCGGCAACTACTCGATGCCACCTAATCACGGTGCCGCCATTGTCAGCACCATCATCAACAGCTCGGAACTGCGCCAACAGTGGCAGCAAGAACTAGCCGCTATGCGCAGCCGGATCCTGTCGATGCGTCAGCAATTCACCCAAAAGCTGGCAGAATGTGGGGCGCAGAGAGACTTCGGTTTCATCGCCGAGCAACGCGGCATGTTCTCCTTCTCGGGCTTGAACCCTGCTCAGGTAACACAGCTGCAAACTGACGACGCCATCTATATCGTCGGCTCAGGCCGCATCAACGTCGCTGGTATGACCAGCAGCAATCTCGACCGTCTTTGTCAGGCGATCGTCCGCGTACTGGATTGATCCAGTACCGCATGGGGGCCTAGGAGGCCGACCGAGAACAGACTGACC
>SDWN01000305.1 GCA_004195305.1 Neptunomonas sp.
TGTCTGGCAAAGCCGAAGTGGTTTCTGATCCGGTATCTCCTGAGGATGAGTCTCAGGTGGCGTTGGTGCGGACGGAAGGCGAGCTGATCGGTGAGATGGCGGTATTGTCACGGCAGGAGCGGACCGCATCTATCCGCGCCAAGGGAACTCTGTCGGTACTTTGTATGGAGGGCGATATGTTCGTTCAGCTGCTGGCCAGTAATTCCGATGCAGCGCTGGATGTGATGCGTCAGCTTAGTGACAAGCTTGCCCAGGCTCACGACGCTAACACCCTGTTGCAGAGGCAGCTGTTCCTGTTGGCTGAAGGCAGCAACTGATGGATAAGAAACGTTTTTGTCAGCTGTGGATACGTAACCTGAGCTCGGGTGTTGTTGCCGACGCAGAGTCGGTCTATGAGCTGCTGGTTACGAGTTATAGCCAGCCGCAGCGGCGCTATCATGATAGTCACCATATCATGGACTGTTTAGCCTGGTTGGATCTTTATCGCGATCAGATCGACGATCCGGACGCGGCTGAATTGGCACTCTGGTTCCACGATGCCTGCTATAGCGTTGACCCTAAGGGGCATGAGCAGCGCGGTGCGGAGCTATTACGACAATTGTTGCACACCAAGATGGATGCCGCGCGGTTGGATAAAATCTGCAGCCTGATTTTGCAAACGACCCATCAGCAGCCCCCTTTGGATTCTGAACATGCATTGGTGCTGGATATTGATTTGGCTAGCTTTGCTCGTCCATGGGCTGCGTACCTGCGTGATACCGCCCTCTGCCGTGCAGAGATGGGACCGCTTGCTGACAGCGATTACTGTGCGTGCCAGCTAGGCTTCCTGAGACAACTGATCAGTCGTGAGCAGATTTACTACCATCCACATTTCTGGGCTGAGCATGAAAACGAAGCCCGTAGCAATATCACCCGGTTGATCAGGTTACTTGAAAACCGTGAGTTGGATGCCAAGGCGTGCAGCAGGCGTGACCGGGTAAATGAGTTTTTGGATGTTAAGTAAACGTATTAGCCCCGAGGGTTAATACGTTGACGCATAGATACTCCAGCAGTGGTCAACAGGCCCCTGAGAGCCCGATCAAACCAGCATGTTAGCGTACTTGCGCCCGGTTCATTCGGCGAAAGACAGACAGATCAGTAGATCTGTTTGTCCTTCGGCCTCCTAGACAGGCTGTTGAAAATCTACCTGCTAGAATACCACTGTGTACAGCTGGGTAACGGCGTTGCGCCCCCTTACCTGCGTTTCTCCTTTTGATTCAAACTGGAACAGGCCGTGGCGGCACGCTTGTCGGGTTTCGTTAGAGATTAAGATACGACTGCCCAGTTGTTTGTTTAGCTGTTCTAAGCGGGCCGCCAGATTGACCGCATCACCATGAACGGTATAGATCAGCCGATGGGTTGATCCCATCATTCCACCGACCACCTCACCGGTATTGATGCCGATACGTGCGCTAAACCGAATCTGCTGCTCACCCAAGCGCAGAAGCTCCAGGCGCTGCTGGATAGCGGTGGCCGCTTTTATCGCACATTCGGCGCTGTTGCAGTTGTTATGTTGGGCTTCAAAACTGGCCAGGATCGCATCGCCTTGAAATTGATTGATGGTGCCGCCGTGCAGTTCCAAAATGGTCTCTAACTCGGAGAAATACTGATTCAGAGTGGATACCAGCTCGCTGGGTTGCAGCGTTTCGCTGAGCGAGGTGAAGTTGGCGATATCGATAAACATCACCGTGGCCTGGTAGCAGCGAGCCTGACCCGCGCGCGGTGCTTCGTTGCTCAGGGTCAGATCTTCTAATACTTGCTCGGACACAAAATGAGACAGATCTTCGGTCATCCTGGATTCGATAATAGAGTTGATTAGCAATCGCTTGCCCCGATGGATGGCTGCAGCCAGAACCAGGGTGACGATCAGCATGCTGATTATTTTGTCGAATTCAGCACCGAGTAACATGCTGTTTGAGGTTAGGTATTCAACGTAGTTTTTGGTGATCATGGTGTTGTCAGGATTTGCCAGTAAGACATAGAGAATCATCGTCATCCAACCCAGGATGGCCGCAGCTCCGGAAAACAGGATGAACTTCACCTCAAAACGTAGGGTGCGCAAGGCGATAAAGATAAACACATACAGTAGCGTCGGAGCCTTGAGGTAGAACGAAGGGGGTTGCATGTATTGCAGGTGGAAACTCCAGATCAGCAGGTAGATTAAGCCCATATCGACGGCGATAGAGAGATAGGTGAGCCAGTCTGGAGATAGCCATTTGTGGCTGATATAAAGATTTAGCAAGGTGAATAGAAAATAAGCCCCGAGTACCCAGGGCACCGGGGCAAATTCAGCCTCTGCGGTGAACGTCTTCGGTGAGATGAGGTAGAGCAGGGTGAAGGTCAGTACTACGAACAACTGTACCCAGCCGACCAAGCGCTCACTGCGGGCCTGGTGCAGAGTCAGCGCAGCCTGGATGCGGCCCGGCAGCTGCAGTTCGTGCTCGCTGGCATGGGTCAGATACGCGCGCAGTTCCGCCAGTGTTTTTTTCATTGCCAGTCTCTGCTGATTAGACGTGTTAGCTTAGACGATGCAGCCGGATTAATGTTACTGCCTTTCAAACTATTAGGCCGGTTTAGAAGCGGCTTAGAAGTGGTTTAGGGCGGTGAATTGTAATGGTCAGTTCGATCGCCTAAGATTGGCCTTTGTTTACTGATGGACAGCAGATGCCGGCTGATATTTCTCTCCAGGGCAAGCTCGAAAATGCCCGTATTCTGATCTACAGTCACGACACCTTTGGTCTGGGCCATCTGCGCCGTTGTCGCACCCTTGCGCACGCGCTGGTTGAACAGTTTAAAGGCCTGTCTATCTTGATCCTCAGCGGATCGCCGATTATTGGACGGTTTGAATTTAAGGCCCGGGTCGATTTTGTGCGTATCCCCGGGGTTATTAAACTCCACAATGGCGATTACACTTCGTTGGGTTTGCATATCGACCTAAAGGACACCTTAAAACT
>SDWN01000307.1 GCA_004195305.1 Neptunomonas sp.
CGGACACACCTTAGGGGCGGCTGGGGGGATTGAAGCGGCCTTCACCCTCGCCTGTCTGCAGCGCGGAGAGATACCGGCGAGCATCGGTTTCGTCGAACCTGACCCAGAGGTGCTGGTCACCCCCGTGACTGAAAACACCCCGATAGCCGGTGATATCGCGCTGTCGGAATCCTTGGCGTTCGGTGGCAATAACGCGGTACTCATTCTCGGCAAGGGAGACGCTTGATATGCGGATCGGGATTCAGGGGATTGGCATATCGGGCGGGTTTGGCCTGGGGATCGACTCGCTGCGAACGGCGCTCGAGAGCGGAACTGTGGTGTCGCAACAGGGCCAGCTTGAACACAGGGGGGAAATCGACAACTTCCCCGCCTACCTGGCGAGTATTGAAGGTTTGGACGAATTTGTGCCGAAGCGTGCACAAAGACGCATCGATCACTGTTCGCGAATGACCCTCCTGACCGCCTTCTTGGCCCTCAAGGATGCCGGGATGCTCGAAGCCGAGCGTTCGCGGATGGGTGTAGTCATCGCATCAGGCTATGGACCCTTAAAGACGACCTTCGACTTTCTCGACTCCTATCTCGATTTTGGCTATGCCTGCAGCTCACCGACCCATTTTTCCAACTCGGTGCATAATGCCGCCGCCGCTCATGTGTCGATGCAACTCAAAGCCAGGGCGCCGAGCCTGACCGTCACCCAATTTGAGATGTCGGTCCCTTCCGCTCTTCTGACTGCGCAACAATGGCTGGCCGAGGGGCGGGTCGACCAGGTGCTGTTCGGTGCGGTTGATGAGCATTGCGATGTGCTGCGCTATTGCCGCAAACAGTTCTTCGGCGCCGGAGAACAGGGGCCGTTGCAGCCGTTTGCCTTCGCTAAGCAGACCGCTGTGGTCGGCGAGGGCGCAGTCTTCTTTGTGCTGACCCGCGATGAGAAAGCGAGCTATGCTCAGATCGATAGCCTCACCCTCGGCAACCACGCCGCTTGCCCGCTCAAACTGGGGCAAGACGATTTGCTGATTATCGGTGCTGATGGGCATAAGGAGTGTGGCAACTGGTACGCGCAGGTAGCCAGCGGGCATGAAACGGCGGCCTATGCACCATTCTATGGCAGCTTCCCCTCCGCTGCCGGGTTTGACCTGGCGGTTGCTGCACTCTCGCTGCGTGACCAGCGTCTCTATGCCAGTCCTGAGCCTCGGGGAGCGCTGGCGTTGTCACCGGCTGCGCCGCGAATACTGGACGGCTCGCAGCTCGCTTGTCTGAAGTTTGGACCGGCGGGTGATTACGGGCTGATTCGGCTGTCCGGCTGATGATAAAGCGTGGCCTGCTGTTTCTTCTGCTGTTGGCTTGTCTGCTGACAGCGGTTGTCCCGGTTTCTGCTGAGAATAAGCCCGTTGAGGCCCCGGAATATGCGCCGGTTCGTTACGGGATCGCCCTGCTCGGCGGTATGGCCTATGATCCGCAGAATATCGGCCTGGCCATCGTTCAGGGGCAGATGCTATTTGATTATGAGCAGATTTTCTGGCATAAGGCGCCAGATGATCTGCGGCTTAAGTTTGAGGTCAATGCCGGCTTAACTCTGGATGGCCGCAAGCGTGGCCTGCTGGCGGTCAATATGCTGGCGTTGCGCTATCTTGGTGGTTACGCTCTGGCCGACTGGACACCCTACGTTGAGGCCGGTATCGGCTTGATCTACACCGATTTCAGGGTCGCAGGTCAGGGGCTCAATCTGAACTTTAACCCGCAGGCTGGCGTGGGGTTCGAACATGCGCTGTCCGATGGGCGCGCGCTGACCACGGCCTTGCGCCTTCACCATCTCTCAAACGGCAACACCTACAAAGAGAACCGTGGTATTAATTCGGCGCTGTTGATGATCGGTTATCTATTTTAATTATGAAAAAAGAAGATGTTCCCCAACAAGGCGGTCTGAATGCGGGCTGCCGCGAAGTTAATTATGCGGTCGACAATCAGGGTCTATACAGGCTTGAATCGAGTGTCGGCTGGGAGGCGAAAAATATCGTCCTGCGTCAGGCCTGGGAGGCGATCGAATCCCAGTTGCTTGAGGTGATCAGCGAGATCAAGGCCGATAAACAGAGCACCCTGGCTTATCATATGGTCAAGAACCAGATGGACCCGGCGTTGCTTAGTCAGTATTCCGGGGTCGCCCGTTGGCGCGTGAAACGCCACCTGAAACCTGCGGTCTTCGCTAAGCTGGATGCTGCGTCCTTAGCTCCCTATAGCGAACTCTTCGGCCTCAGTGTCGAGCAACTGCGCATGGTGCCTGTCGAGCCGATTCCGCCGCTGGCCGAATTCGATCAATCAGAGGTTGATAAAACGTGAAAATAGATTTCCCCCATCGCCAGTATGCGCATTGCGAAAGCGGCGTGACCGCTAACCTGCTTAATTATCATGGGTTAGCCTGCTCGGAGGCGATGGCCTTCGGCATCGGCGGCGGCTTGTTTTTTGCCTATGTGCCATTTATTAAGATCAATTATCTGCCTCTAACGACTTATCGCATCGCCCCCGGGAGCATCTTTAAGAAGGCGACCAGGCGGCTCGGCATCGAGGTCAAAAAACAGCGGTTCAGCAACCCGGCGGTTGCAGAAGAAGAGCTCGACCGACTGCTTGCCGCGGGACGTCCGGTCGGTGCGCAGACCGGGGTCTTCTGGCTGCCGTTTTTTCCGCCGGCCTACCGCTTTCATTTTAACGGCCACAATCTGGTCGTCATCGGTAAAGAGGGGGACGACTACCTGATCAGTGACCCGATTTTCGAGGAGACGGTGCGTTGTCCGGCGGCAGATCTCGCTAAGGCCCGCTTTGCAAAGGGGGCTCTGGCACCGAAGGGGAAGATCTACTATGTCGAAAAGATGCCGGAGCAATTCGATCTGGCGCGGGCGATCGAATCCGGAATCCGCGATGTCTGCCGGGTGATGTTGAAAACTCCGCTACCGCTGATCGGGGTGCGTGGGATCCGCCTGCTGGTACGCCAACTTGTCA
>SDWN01000553.1 GCA_004195305.1 Neptunomonas sp.
CCCTAGTCTGAACAAAGACCCATTCACCCATGCATATCGGATTTTGTGGATCTGGGTTCAGCCCGACTTAGGCAGCCGCCTGGGGGCCTGGTCGGAATGAATTCCGACCCACAGCAGCGCATGCATATCGGGTTTTGTGGGTCGGGCTTCAGCCTGACGCATGCCGCACCTGGGTCTGAACAAAGACCCATTCACCCATGCTCATCGGATTTTGTGGATCTGGTTCAGCCCGACTTAGGCAGCCGCTTGGGGGCCTTGTCGGAATGAATTCCGACCCACAGCAGCGCATGCATATCGGGTTTTGTGGGTCAGTCTGAAATTGCGCCTGGATTTTGCTGCTATAACTGCGCTCAAGGACAGATTCAAATGTTCCATACCCGGACAGTAACCGTAACTGGTGGACCGAATTCTGGAAATTTAATTACCCGCCAACATAACAGCCCTGCCCACTGTTATGATTCCCCAGCCAGCTATTACCTCGTTGATTAATTGTTCTTTTGACGATATCTTCATGCGCGTTAAACACACGGCTTTAGCGTCACGGAGAACGACGTTTGTCATCGCAGCCACAGCGCCATGGGTTACATTCAGGGAGGAATCAGCACCGATGTATGGATTTTACAACCTGGTCCGGCCGCAAGACCTGAGCCGCGACGACCTGCCCCGGGTATTGCGCCCGTTCTGGGCCCTCTCAAAATTGAATGATGTCTGGTCACCGACAGGCCACGACAGCCTCTTGGCTGGCTATCGCCGCTTGGCTGACGTCTGCTACCCGGGTTACCCTGATGACGAGCTGCTACAAGCTTTAAAGCGTGACCTGGATTCTGGCCGAGTGATCATGCTGGATAATCAGGATCCGCCCTTCAAGCCAGTTGTCACCGGGCGCGGCGCGCAGATGCAACTGCAGCCCAATCTGGTTAACGAACCCTTTGCCTTCAAAATCAGCCTGGAGCGCGCCCTGCAACGCCACCGCGGCGGCGATCGCCCGCAACATCAGGCGCAACCGCAGAGCGAGGACAATCGGCCGCTCACCTTCGAGGAGAGCATCGCCGCCAACCAAAAGTTCTTTGGCCAGCCTGTCAGTGCAATCAAGGCGCAATCAACACCCCGTCATGGAACGAGTCTGCATAGCCAGGCTCAAGCGCAGTTAACCTCTCTCTCCCAGGTACAGGTACCCGATAAAGAAGCTAACGGGGTAGCATCCACGCGCTCTCCTGAAGCGGCGTTCCATGTGGTTCGCGAACCTATCAGCCGAACTGAGTTGGTCGCCCAGCTGTACGGCGATATCGGCGCCAAACCGACTCACTTTGACCGTCTCAACCTAGGTCTCGGTAGTCATATACTCCCAGGCGAAATGATCGTGCTAGGTGACCCTGAAGGGCTGTCGTGTACACGCCAAGAATCTGACCTGATGCAAGTGGCCGAGCAGGTCAATTCACAAGTCCGGGCTTTGGATGAAGGCGAAGCTCAGTTCATCACCAAACATTATGATTTGTTGAATATGATGACGTCTAACATTCAGGCAGGACTGGGAGTTGGAGCCGTGATGATTGAGAAGCAGATTTCAGGCATAGAAAGCACCCTGCGCAACATCGAACAATTACATCAAGATAGCTATCGAACATACGGTCACCTGAACGACACTGAGTTTTTTAATAAGCGCCAAGCGCTATTGAAGCAACTTGACTTCGGGCTGGGCAGCGTAGCGCGTGAAGGCATGTCGCTAAATGACAATCCAAAACTTAAACGAGCATTGGGAGTCTCCACTAAGAGTCTTGTCCATAATTGGAAACAAGCGGGTGTGGGTGAGCTACCGGGCTATGCCAGCCAATATGGCAAACTCGCCAGTGCGACAAAGTATGCGAAAGCCGGCGGGCACCTAGCGATTGGGTTGGATGTGTCTATTTCAGGTGTCAAAATAAAGGAAGCCTGTACATCCGGTAATAGTCAAAGCTGCGAGGTGGTTGCTTATAAAGAGACCGGACGTATCCTTGGTAGCGCGGGAGGTGGAATGGCTGGTGGCTATGCCGCAGGAGGACTTTGTTTGTTACTAGGTATTACCACAGGCCCAGGCGGACTTGCCTGTGCGATCGTCGCCGTTGGTGCAGGTTCTTCGGCTGGAGGATACTCCGGAGGAAAGCTTGGGGAATGGTCTACTAACAAAATACGCGAGGTAATTTCCGGTGAGTGAAATACACATATCAATTTTGGCGTTCATCGCAGCAGGGGCAATTATTTTAGCACTTTTTTTTTGGCTTATTGCTATCACCATCGCCTTTAAAAGGGTCGAGGAAGTAGAGAGACTAATTGCCACCCCCGGCAAGCAGCTAGATATGATAAGAAACACTTGGCGTGGAAGTCCAATGGGGCGTTGGATGCGCGTGACGCATGTTTTTAATTTTTTCCTGTTCAGAAACATTCCACGATACGGCCCTATAATTTCTGCTCGAATGGGCGATGAAACTGAACCGGTTCCTAGCCATTTGAAACTATGGGTAATATTTCCTGTTGGTATAGCCCTTATATTGACGGTGGTTTTTTTTACAGCGGCAGGAGTCGGGATGGCTTTTGATCACTGAAATCACTAAGTTCAAGCTGGATTTACGATGAATAGTCTACTTGCAATTCCCACTGGTGTAGTGGAGGGGAAAAGGAGAGGACGTTGGTGATGTAATAAGAAGGGTCGTGTCTGATGATTGAAACAAGGGAATCAGCTTTAGCATTTATTGCGGCAGGGGGGATAATCTTTGGGCTTGCTAGTATTCTCGTCACTATAACCATCGCTTTTAAAAATATTGAAGAAGTAGAGCGGCGGATCGCCACTCCCGGCAAGCAACTGGACTTAATCAGAAACACCTTCCGAGGTGGTCCAATTGGCCGTTGGATGCGAGCAATACATGTGTTTAGTTTTTTCCTATTTAGAAAAATACCAAGATACGTCCCTGCTATTTCCTCCCGTATCGGTGATGAAGTTGCTCCTATACCTAAT
>SDWN01000563.1 GCA_004195305.1 Neptunomonas sp.
AGATGTGTATAAGAGACAGCGCAAAGTCCTGCTCGATGGCAAGAAAGCGGTCGGCATCGAATACCAGAAAAACGCCACCGTCATCCAGTGTCAGGCTACGCGGGAGGTGATCTTATCCGCCGGTTCCATCGGCTCGCCGCAACTGCTGCAACTATCGGGTATCGGTCCGGCAACCGTACTCAAGGAGGCCGGGGTCGAGCTGATCCATGAACTGCCGGGGGTCGGCGAGAACCTGCAGGACCATCTCGAGGTCTACTTCCAGTACCACTGCAAGCAACCGATCACCCTCAATAGCAAATTGGACCTGCTCAGCAAGGGCCTGATCGGCGCGCGCTGGATGTTGTTCAAAGAGGGCCTGGGCGCCACCAACCACTTTGAATCCTGCGCCTTTATCCGCTCGCGCGCAGGCCTGAAGTGGCCGAATATCCAGTACCATTTCCTGCCCGCCGCCATGCGTTATGACGGCGGTAAGGCGATCGACGGTCACGGGTTTCAGGTCCATATTGGCCCAAACAAACCCGAAAGCCGCGGCCGCGTCTGGATCAAGTCCGCCGATCCACACGCCAAACCGGGCATTATCTTTAATTACATCAGCACCGAACAGGACCGTCAGGACTGGCGTGATTGCATCCGCCTGACCCGAGAAATTCTTAACCAGCCCGCGATGGACGCCTACCGTGGCGATGAGGTTCAACCCGGTGTCGGAGTACAGTCTGATGCCGAGATCGATGCCTGGGTCAAACAAAATGTCGAAAGCGCCTACCATCCATCCTGCTCGTGTAAGATGGGCGCTGATGACGACCCCATGGCGGTGTTGGATCCCCAATGCCGCGTGCGTGGTATCGAGGCGCTACGGGTCGTCGACTCCTCTATTTTCCCGACCATCACCAATGGCAACCTCAACGCCCCAAGCATCATGGTAGCGGAAAAGGCGGCCGATATGATCCTTGGCAAAGCCCCTCTGGAAGACGCTGATGTCGCGGTCTGGATTGATCCCCAGTGGCAAACCCGGCAGCGGATTGGCAACCAGCAACGAGCGACGGGTACAGGGGAAAAATAGATCATATAACTCGAACCGAACCCCCTCCCTGGAGGGGCGTCGTTTCAACGCGCAGACCTAACCCGGATATTGCATCAGGTGCCGCGATGATCACGCAGCTAATTGGTTTCACAGAATTTTTTATGATCGAGCGCCGTACCAGTGTGTACGGACGAGTAAAGAAAAAAACCTGTGGAATCAAAGAGCAAGCGAGGGCGCGAGTAGCTTGGCGCAATATCCGGGCTAAGTCTGCTGAAAAACTGTAAGCGTAGAGCACTCTAAAACAACAAGGTGAGCAACTCATGACGACTCGACAGACCAAGACCCACTTTAACAAAATCCTTAGCGGTAGTATTGTAGCGGCCCTGGGGCTGTCTGCCTCTCTGGCCTTCGCTGGCCAGTGCGACAAGGTACGCTTCTCCGACGTCGGCTGGACCGACATCACCTCCACCACGGCGATCACCTCCGAAGTGATCAAAGGCTTGGGCTACGAGACCAATACCCAGCTGTTGTCAGTACCTGTGACCTACACCTCGCTGGCCAACAAAGACATCGATGTGTTCTTGGGCAACTGGATGCCCACCATGGAAGCCGACATCGCCAAGTACCGCGACGCGGGGACCGTGGAGACCGTTCGAGCCAATCTCGAAGGCGCCAAATACACCCTGGCCGTACCCAAATATGTCTATGACGCGGGCGTCAAAAGCTTTGCCGACATCGCCAAATTCAAAGACAAGTTCAAGGGCAAAATCTACGGCATCGAGCCCGGTAACGACGGCAACCGTTTGATCCAGGATATGATCGATAACGACGCTTTCGACCTTGAAGGTTTCAAACTGGTGGAATCCAGCGAAGCCGGCATGGTTTCCCAGGTCGGGCGCGCCGCCAAGCGTCAGCAGTGGATCGCATTTCTGGGCTGGGCACCCCATCCGATGAACAGCAGTGTCGAGATGGAATACCTGGACGGCGGCGATGATTATTTCGGCCCCAACTACGGCGGTGCCAACGTCTATACCAACGTTCGCAAGGGCTACATCAGCGAGTGCGCAAACATCGGCCAACTGCTGCAGAACCTCCGTTTTACCCTGCAGATGGAAAACGAACTGATGGCCGCCATTCTTGATGACGGCCAGAAACCCGAGCTGGCGGCCCGTAGCTGGTTGCAGCAGAATCCACAGGTTCTTGAAGGCTGGCTTTCAGGCGTCACCAGCAAGGATGGCGGGTCCGCACTCAACGCCGTGCGCAGCCACCTGAAACTCTGATAGTAAGTCACAGTGTCGGTCGGGGCCGGGCTGATTCATAAGCAGCCACGACTCCGACTCTCTCTCGAGGCGCACCTGAGGTGCGCCGCCATCACCTGAGAAACATTAGGCAATAGCGATGAACTGGCTTACTGAGCACAAACTCCCGCTGGGCGACTGGATGGAAGCATTCGTCGACTGGCTGACATTTAACGCCTCCGACTTCTTCGATGCCATCTCCATCTCGCTGGAGTGGCTGATCATCTCCATGGTGGAGATATTTCAATGGTTCCCCCCCTTTGTGCCGATGGCCATGACCGCCGCCCTGGCCTGGATGCTACACCGCAGCCTTCCGTTGGTGATTTTTGTGGTTGCGGCACTGATGCTGATCCTTAACCTGGGCTATTGGCAGGAGATGCTGGAAACCTTTGTACTGGTGCTGGCCGCTACCGTGATGGCGGTGATGATCGGCATTCCCGTCGGCATCATGGCAGCCCACAAACCCTGGATGTATACCATCCTACGGCCGATCCTCGACCTGATGCAGACGATCCCCACATTCGTATACCTAATCCCAACCCTGGTGCTATTTGGTCTTGGGGTAGTTCCGGGGCCTGTCTCTTATACACATCT
>SDWN01000566.1 GCA_004195305.1 Neptunomonas sp.
TAAGAGAAACAATGCACGTCATGAGGCCAGACAGGAGGAACGGCATCACCACGGTGGCATAGCGAGCGGGTAGTTTGCGAAAGGCAAAAACGTTATGCAATTTCGAACATCTCATAAGCTGTCATGATCCCTAATTATCCTAAGCAACCAAGCGCATCTTCAATAAGCACATCAATATGTGCATCGTCATCATTGGCGCGTGCGTAGGCTCGCAGCCCCATCAATTGCACCTGTAGATAACGCGCCAAGCGTTCCGGGTCTGTTGAACTATCCAGCTCCCCGCGCTCTTTGGCCTGTACCAGCAAGACCGTAAACGCCTCCTCAATCACACCCAGTAATCGCTTCGCCTCAGCCAGCAGGTCGGCATTATCGTGGGTCAATTCCGAGATCGTTTTAACCAGCATGCACATTCCGCTTGGCGCAGATTTGCGGCTGCCTGTCACCGACTCCGTGATAAACAGCCTTAATCCCTCAAGCGGCGAGGAGGAAGTTTCTGCGCAGGCATCCAAGCGCGCCAGGCCGGTATGGGCATAGTGATGCAACGTCTCTATAAACAACCCCTCTTTACTGCCGAAGCTGGCGTAGATACTCCCCGGGCGCATGTCGATGACCTGCTGAAGGTTACGCATGGATGTGGCGTGGAAACCTTTTTCCCAAAAAAGACCGGTGGCCTTTTGGATCACACCCTGGCGATCCTGTTTTGCAGTATTAACCATAGCCACACCCTTTGAACAGTTGTTCAAGAATATCTTGAACGACCGTTCAGATCCAGCTAGAGTAAGCTTTCCGCTCGCCCCTATTGCCAAAACAATTCATAAGCACCTGCGCTGGAGACACTATGAGTACCTTTACCATTCATTCTTTGGAATCCGCCCCTGAAGCCAGCAAACCGTTACTGGATAAATCACTACAAGGGTTCGGCATGATACCGAATCTGCATGGAGTCATGGCCGAATCCCCCGCTTTGCTCGAAGGCTACCAACTGTTGCATAAGCTGCTTCAAGAGACCTCGTTCGACGCCGAAGAACTTACGGTGGTATGGCAAACCATTAACGTAGAGCATGAGTGTCACTATTGCGTGCCCGCCCATACTGGCATCGCCCATATGATGAAAGTGGACCCGGTGCTAACCGAAGCATTGAGAAACGGGACGGCTATGCCTACAGAAAAACTGCAGGTGCTGCACGACACCACCCTGTCCATGCTGCGTAATCGCGGTAATCTAACCGACGCGGAGATGGCGACATTTTATGCGGCGGGTTACGGCCAGAAGCAATTGCTGGAAATCGTGCTGGGCCTGGCGCAAAAAGTGATGAGCAACTATGTCAACCACTTCGCCAAAACGCCCACCGATGAAAGATTCAAGCAATTTGCCTGGCAGAAATAGCAGCCGACCTTCCAGCTAAAAGATGTGGTTCAGGCCACACTCTTTATGCAATCAACGGCCGACCAAGCGGGCGCAATGATCACTCTCTGCAAACCCGCTTGATGTTATAAAGTGCGTTGTAAAACGATCTCTTGATTCAATCGGTAGTGCCTTCAGAGCCGAAAATTGCGCCACTCACGACTTACTCAGCAATAGATCTTTGAGGTTAGCAAAGGGCTGACTGGTCGCCGCCTCACGGCCATCGCCGCCAGCGACCGTTTTACTGTGTTCGGCGGTATCAACATAGCGACTGTGTTCATTATCGTGACAGTAGAGACACAGTAGCTCCCAGTTACTGCCGTCGGGCGCATTGTTGTCGTGATTATGGTCACGGTGATGGACGGTCAACTCGCTCAGATTGCCCCGGTTAAACTCTCGGGCACAGCGGCCACAGACCCAGGGGTACAGCTTCAGTGATTTTTCGCGGTAACCGGCCTCGCGCTGGGTTTGGCTTTGCAACGATTGACTCACCAGTTTTTTTAACGCGTCACTGCTTGGGCCAGAGCTGTGTTTGGACATCAGGAGGTTCCTGTCGTGGGCCGCTGAAGATAGATATTATCAGCACCCAGGTTTGAATATGGATAGACGCACGTTGCCCGATTCCGCCGCGCATGTACAGCGTTACATCTGCTAACGCTGCGCGCGTAGCACCGAGACCAGATTAACAGGCCCTTGAGTCGAAAGCCTGCCACAACGGCAGCAGGCGTTTATTGATCAACACGCGGCAGATCCTGCCCCGGAGGCGCACAACGTCAAAGCTCGGCTCTAAGTGCAGCCCAGCAGGGGCTGAAGGAGAAAAACCGGGACACACTGAGGGTTTAATAAACCTTCGGGAGGCCTTTCTTGTTACTCAAAAGACGCCACCTCCTCTGCGGTTAAGTGTCGCCATTGGCCCACATCAACATCCAAACTGAGGCTGCCAATGCTCTGCCGGTGTAAACCCACTACCCGGTTTCCCACCTCTTCACCCTGCAATTGCAGCCCGTGCGCAAATTGATCCACAACATTAGCAGCAATAGGATGGCGTACATGTACGCGGTAAACCTTGTCGCACTGCTGCTGCGGCCTGATGATATTAAATGACCAGCGCCCATCGTCGGTCACCAACACCAACCCCGTGGTGTCCGCATCCAAACGCCCGGTGATATGAAGATCGGCACAATCGTCGAGATCGATCGTATTGAGTAACGAGGGATAAGCCTCATCAACATTGGAACAGATCGTGTTGCCCGGTTTATGCACCATGATATAGCGTGAAGGTCGCGCCCACAGCGCTTGCCCCGCAAGGGTAATGTTGTTGTTTTCATGCACCTGAAGCGCCACATCGGTCACGACTTCAGCATTGACCCGAATCGTTCCTGCGTGAATCGCTGCCTGTGCTTCGGCTCGGCTAAGCGCGGTACTTTTACAGATAAATTTATCAAGACGCATAGCGGCCATCGGAGTAAACATGAACAAGGAGCGCCATTATCAGCGCTAATCGATTATATGCAACTGCTGGATTCAACTCACCCCAGTGCTAAGAGCCTGTTATGATCGCGCATTTTCCCAAGGAACCTACAAACAAGTCTCGCAGAGAACACTCTGGACTTATTCGTAAGCGTCCCTATCACCTTGGATCGCATGATGGCCATTTCCAAATATCCGTCAAAACTGAGCCTGCCGCAGGTTAATCCGGGCGCTGCCACTGTTTTGGACTACCTAATTGGCAAGTTTCCGGAGGTCAGCGCCCTGGTTTGGCGGCAACGGGCGATCGACGGGAAACTGCATTGGCACGATGGCCGCGCCATCACTTCAGCATCGCCCTATCAACCGCAACAACGTGTCTATTATTATCGCGAGGTCGAACGCGAGCCGGTGATCCCGTTCACCGAAACGATCTTATTTGAAGACGCACATATCCTGGTGGCCGATAAACCCCCCTTCCTTCCGGTCACGCCCGGCGGGATTTACGTGAATGAATGCCTGCAAAACCGATTACGACTGAGAACAGGACACGAAAAGCTGCAAGCCCTGCATCGCATTGATCGAGCGACAACAGGGCTGGTGATGTTTTCGGTCAACCCTAAAACCTGCCATCTGTACCATCAGCTGTTTGCCTCTCGGCAGATACACAAAATCTACCAAGCGATCTCCACGATCGATGTCGATGGCAACAAGCCGCTGAACGGCCAGCAGTGGCAGATCATCAACCGCCTGGAGAGGGCCGAGCCGCGTTTTCTGATGCGCGTGGGTGATGGAGCGCCCAACAGCCATTCCCGGATTCGCTGCATAAAACGCGTCGAGGACAAGGCACTGTTTGAATTAGAACCGGTAACGGGTAAAACGCACCAACTGCGGGTTCATATGCAGACACTGGGCTGGCCAATCCTGCACGATCAATATTATCCGACACTGCAGCCCAAGGCCCCCGATAACTTTACCCAGCCGCTACAACTGTTGGCGCAACAGCTGCGTTTTATCGACCCTGTGACACAACAGCCTAGAGAGTTTCATTGTCGCCGCTCACTCAACCTGGACACCGGGTTGACACCCAGTGACGCAGAACGGGCCAGGCCTAGAGGTGACTAAATATATTACGCGCAGTTAATTGTGACCTTCCAGGCGCTGGGATGCCTTTAACGCCTTGTCATGATTCGATCCCACTTTGATATACAACGCTTCAGGCATAAGGCCTTCAGCACAGGACTCGCCTCCCGTTTGATGGAATTCCTCCGCCAGCTTAAGGTGATCCTGGCACAGGGAAATGCCGTTCTCTTTGACATAGCCACCACCAGGCATCAGGGTACGGTCGGTAATATGGTGAACGTCGATACTATCCGTGCTCTTGCAGATAACACAGCAATTGCGGTCTCTTTTTAACACCGCATCGCGAAACTGTTGTCGAGCCTGCTTTTTCTTGGCGCTCATATAAACCTCATAATGATGGTCAACGTATTGATCAGCTTACCCCTATCGGGGGGCAAACGGTTTCGATTGCAACGACTACCTATAACAAATCGGAATGAAAGCGTCACGGGTTATTCATTGCAGCTCAGGTATACAGCTACGCGGCTAATTTGAAAAATGTCCCAAGCTGCCTCTCTCTGGACACTATAAACCAGGTAAATAAGCAGGTTCCATAGCTATTTATCCATCGCCCCTAAAATCTCCCGTAGTGGCGCGTAACTTCTTTCTTTTCAGTGACTCGCATGGCTATTAGAGCCATATTTACGCATCTTTGCGCCTCCTATTAACCCGCCAAGTTAATGGCTCATATTACCGATGTCGATAGTCGATTAAAGGATAGGCGCCATAATGGCAATACTGATGGGTGCCAGCCAAGGCCGGTGAGCATGCTGAAGAGAGATGGATTGGGTCACTTGAGGGAAAAAGCCCGCGTTGGCGCAACAGAAGGTTGCTAAAACGCGGGCTATTAACAACAGGAGGATTAAGTACCCGACTCTGATTTTGGTCCGTCTGAGAAAATCACATCATCTTCAGGAGCGTGCTTGCCAAGCAAGCGTGGTCTTTCGATGAGGAAATAGAGCACGAGACCGATGACCACCGCAAAGACGGTGGACTTGGGGTCCGGCATTGACAGGGTAACGGCCACAATACCGGCCACACCGCGTTCGACGGAATTTTTCAGCTGCTCCATGCCCACCATAATGCAGATGTATGCTGTCAGTAACAGGGTTAGCGACAGCGCAATGGGCAGGATGGGTTTGAACAGGGTGATCAGCGGCAGGGCAAACAGCGCTAT
>SDWN01000156.1 GCA_004195305.1 Neptunomonas sp.
TCGAGTTCAAACAGATCTAGCTCAGGGTGACCATCAACAATCCATTGCGCCATAAAGTGTCCGGCACCGCCGCCCTGGACAATACCGAAGTTAAAACCGGTACAGACAAAGTAGTTACTGTAACCATGCACCGGGCCAATCAGCGGGTGACCATCCGGGGTATAGGTGATCGGACCGTTGACCACGGTTTTGATACCCGCCTTTGTGATCAGATCGACCTGCTCCATGGCGGTGCACATGATCTCTTCGATCCGCTCAAGGTTCGGCTGCAGCAGCTCCTGTCCGAACGCGGCCGGAACGCCATCTACAGCCCAGGGAATACCGCCCTTCTCGTAGGGACCGAGGATAAAGCCTTTACCTTCCTGGCGAAGATAGTAGGAGACATCCGGATCGCGCAACATCGGCAGCATGGTATCGCGCGCTTCCAGCTCGGGAATGTTATCTGTCACCACAAACTGGTGCTCCATGGAGGTCATCGGTAGCTGATGGCCCACCATCTTGGCTACTTCATTAGCCCGAAACCCTGCCGCATTGACGATGATACCGGCATCAATAACGCCCTTGGCGGTGGTCACCGTCCAACGCCCATTGGGCTGCTGCTCGATCGATTCGACCGGATTTTGACGCACGATGGTCGCCCCACTTTGACGGGCACCTGCGGCCATGGCGTTGGTCACGCTGGTCGGGTCGATATGGCCATCGGCTGGATCCCACAAACCACCCAACAGACCGGTGGTGTCTAGGTAAGGGAAGAGTTCTTTCAATCGCTCGACGTCGACCATCTCCAGATCCAAACCGGCCAGGTCCGACATCGCGACCACCCGTTCGAACTCGTCCATGCGGTCCTGAGTGTGGGCAAGACGCACCGCGCCGGTCTGGTGATGATCCACCGCTTGCCCGGTTAGCGCTTCCAGGCGGCTGTAAAGGTCAATACTGTACTGCTGCAGCTTCATCACGTTGTAGCTATTGCTGAAATGCGGCAGGTTACCGGCAGCATGCCAGGTTGATCCCGAGGTCAACTCTAGCTTTTCGGTAAGCATCACATTGCTCCACCCCATCTGCGTCAGATGGTAAAGCGTGCTAACGCCGGCAATACCCCCACCGATGATCAAAACGTCAGTTTCATTCTTCATTATTATTTTCCTATTTGGGTGGTGAGGAAAGCGCGGTTTCAACACCTGAGAAGCTGTCTGGCTTTTAGCCCGTATCTTGAAAGAAGCGACAATTCGATAGTATTTAGTTACACGGCCAGCAACAAACGATATATTCAAGCGAAATAGATAAGCTGAGCTAATGCGCATCCCATGGACAAGCTACTCACCAGCAATATTCAGCTCAACTGGCTACGCACCTTTGAGGCGTCAGGACGCTGTTTGAGTTTTACCCTCGCGGCCCGTGAACTGAACATGAGCCAATCGGCGGTCAGCCAGCAGGTCCAGTTACTCGAGCACCACCTGAATCAACAGTTATTTCGACGCGCCAACCGGACCATTCAGTTGACCGATGCCGGGCGGGCTTTTCTACCCTTGGTGCAGGAATCCATGCGTCAGCTAAACAGCGGTGCCGCCCAGATATTCACCCCGCTCAACAAAGCCGTGGTCGAGGTCAATGTAAACACCGCCTTTAGCGTGCTCTGGCTAGGCCCTCACCTGCAGCAATTTCATGCGATCTACCCGCAAATATCGATTCGCCAGCTAGGTACCAACTGGGCAACCGACTTCGATATATCCACCGCTGAACTGGAGATCCGCTACGGCACGGGTAACTGGCCCGGATTCACATCTTGCCTGTTGGTAACACCCCGCCTTCGTCCTTACTGCACCACCGCCAACGCAAAGCGCATGCGACAGCCCGCTGACCTTGCAGGCATGCCGTTATTGGACGTCATCGGAACGCATCAAGGTTGGGATGGCTGGCTGGAGAAATATCAACTTGGTGCGCTACGCGAGCAACCACGACAATACATGGATAGTCACGCCAGTGCCGTCAGCATGGCCGCCAACGGTTTTGGTGCCTGTTTGATGTACGATGATCTGATGTTAACGGGCGTACTGGCCAAGCAATTGGTCGCCCCGTTTGTCGACGCTATCGATACCGAGGGCAGCTACTATCTGTGCTATCAAGGCGAGCACGCGCTGTCGGCCGCATCAAAAATATTTAAAGACTGGCTGCTCAACTCCTTATCGCCCGAATAACCCTGCCCAAGAGAACGGCTGATGAAACGACACTTTCCACCGTTAAACGCGCTACGCGCTTTCGAGGCAACCGCGCGCCTGTTGAGCTTTCAGCACGCGGCTAAAGAGTTGAGCGTGACCCACTCGGCGGTCAGCCATCAAGTCAAGAAACTGGAACAGGAGCTGGGGAAATCACTGTTTGAGCGGTTGGGCCGCCGCATCGCTCTGACCGATGTCGGCCAGCGCTACTTCGTCGAGGTAAACTCGGCGCTAAACCAGATCGAGCGCAGTACGCGGGACATCTTTGGTGAGCCGGACCAGGGCGACCTGACCGTGCAGGTCTACCTGAGTATTGCCTCACGCTGGCTGGTGCAGCGACTGGGGCTCTTTCGCCAACAATATCCGGGCATTCGTATCGAGCTATTCAGTCCGTATCTGGGTTGGGAGTTTGTACCTTACGCCGCCGATATCGGGATCATTTATAGCGAAAAAACAAAGGTTGGACTCGCCTACCAAGAGTTGTTCAGAGGTACCTTGATACCCGTTTGCAGCCCCACTTTATTTGCCAACGACCCAACGCCCTCGCTGCAGGCGATACTCGACAAGCCATTTCTATCGATTACCGAATCTCCCCGCAACCTGTTCACCTGGTTGCGTGCCCAGGGGCTGAACGAAGACCAGGTAATAATCGCCAGTGAGCACGACAATCATCAGCTGGCCATGGAAGCGGCCATCGCCGGTAAGGGCATCGCCATCGTCCATTCGTTTTTTGCCTGTGGCGACCTCGCCAGCGGTAA